>DASZCV010000188.1:0-1973 GCA_035942755.1 Thermoleophilaceae bacterium | reverse complement strand
TCCGCACGCTGCCGGTAGATCTGCTCGACGCCCGTCGCAGCCAACTCAAGGGCGCGGGGCGAAAGGTCTCCTTCCCCCACCTGATCGCCTGGGCGATCGTGCAGGCGGCGGGGGACATGCCCGTCATGGCCCACTCCTATGCCGAGGTGGAGGGCAAGGCGCACCGGGTGGCGCCGGCTACCCTGGGCCTCGGCCTGGCCGTTGACCTCGAGCGAAAGGACGGCACGCGCTCGCTCGTGGTGCCGGTGATCAAGGACGCGGGCGCGCTCAGGTTCAAGGAATTCCTCGACTCCTACGATCGGCTGGTGGCAGGCGCGCGTGAGAACACGCTCGCCCCCGACGCCTACCAGGGAGCCGGCATCACGCTCACCAACCCCGGCGGCATCGGCACGGTGGCATCCGTGCCACGGCTCATGCCGGGACAGGGCACGATCGTCGCGACCGGCGCGATCGGCTATCCGCCCGGCCTGGCCCAGGTGGACAGCGCCCGCTTGAGCGAGCTCGGCGTCTCGAAGGTCATGACGATGACCTCGACCTATGACCACCGGGTGATCCAGGGCGCGGAGTCGGGCGCCTTCCTCAAGCGGATCGAGGAGCTGCTGCACGGCGAGGATGACTTCTTCGAGCGGGTATTCGCGGAGCTCGGAGTCGACGTCGACCAGACGGGCCGGGTCTCGGCCGACGAGCCCGCCGGAGCGGCCACAATCACAGCGGCCGAGCCGGCACCCGCCGCCGCGATCCCGGCCGCCCAGGAGGTGCCCGACGAGGCGCTGCTACAGGCGGTGCAGGCGGCGACCTCGGTGGTGAAGGCCCACCGCATGCACGGCCACCTGGCGGCTACGCTCGATCCGCTCGGCTCGAAGCCACGCGGCGATCCCGCGCTCGACCCGGAGTCGGTGAACCTGACGCCCGAGCTGATGCGCCGCATCCCCGCCTCGGTGCTGCGCGTCGCGGTACCCGGCGAGACCTTCGCCGATGCGCTGCCCCATCTCGCCGACACCTACACGGGCACGATCGCCTATGAGATCGAGCACATCTCGGGGCACAAGCGGCGCGTCTGGCTGCGCCAGATGATCGAGTCGGGCGGCCACAGGGCTCCGCTGGACGTGGAGAGCAAGCGGCGCCTGCTCGGCCGGCTGTCGGAGGTCGAAGCACTCGAGACCTACCTGCACAAGGCCTTCCTCGGCAAGAAGCAGTTCTCGATCGAGGGGCTCGACATGCTCGTGCCAATGCTCGACGAGGCGATCGAGCTCTCGGCGGGCAACGGGGCACGCGAGGTCGTGCTCGGCATGGCCCATCGCGGGCGGCTGAACGTCCTGGCGCACACCGTGGGCAGGCCCTACCAGTCGATTCTCGTGGAGTTCGAAGGGGAGCAGACCCTCTCGGCCGACACGGCCGCGCCCGAGGGCGGCACAGGCGATGTGAAGTACCACTACGGCTCGGCCGGCACGTACCGGACCCTGGGGGGCAAGGACGTCACTGTGACCCTGTCGCCAAACCCGAGTCATCTCGAATACGTGAACCCGGTGATCGAGGGCCGCGCCCGCGCCGACCAGACGAGCCGCAGGGGCCGCGAGATCAGCCACGACCCGAGCCTCGTGGTGCCGGTGCTCATCCACGGGGACGCCGCCTTCCCAGGGCAGGGCGTCGTAGCGGAGACGCTCAACCTGCAGGCACTGCCCGGCTACAGCACCGGCGGCACCGTTCACATCATCGCCAACAACCAGCTCGGCTTCACCACCGACCCGAGCGACAGCCGCTCGACGCGCTATGCCTCCGACCTCGCCAAGGGGTTCGACATCCCGATCATCCACGTCAACGCCGACGACGTGGAGGCGTGCATCGCGGCGGTAAGACTGGCGGTGGCGTTCCGCAACGAGTTCGGGCGGGACGCGCTGATAGACCTGATTGGCTACCGCCGCTACGGCCACAACGAGACCGATGAGCCGGCCTACACCCCCCCCACCCTGTAC
>DASZCV010000187.1:0-5821 GCA_035942755.1 Thermoleophilaceae bacterium | reverse complement strand
CTCTTGACCGGGTCGAACTCGAAGCCCCCGCCAAGCCTGGGATCGGGGAAGTCGACTCGCTGACGGCGCATGCATCGGGCCCTGGCGGCCTGCGCGTCGATCATCGCCTGGCCGCCGCGAGCCTTAACGCCACCGCTGTCGTTTGCCGGGGAGCGCCCGCTTTCATCATTGCCCCCGCCTGCTCCGGCACAGCCGGCCAATGCGGCCGCGGCCAGGCAGGCGGCAAGTGCGAGGCACGGGGCTCGTTTCGTTGGTGTCTTCATGTCCGCCATCTAGCCAGCGGACCCTTAGAGCGTCCTGAGATCTGTCTTGGAGTTACCTAAATGTGCGGCGCGGCGCTCGCGCGGCTCGCGGGAGGGGCCGAACGGCGGCAGCTCACCAAAAGGCACCGCGCGCTCTAACGCTTTTCCTAGGCCCCTCTAAGGCCGCTCTCAGGCTCACATGGCCAAATGGCCGCCATGAGAAACCAGCGACCACACACCCACCGCCTCCCGACTTCGGCAATCACGGCCCTGGCCACGGCAGCCCTTTCCGGCCTGGTGCTCGCCGCGTGCGGCGGCGGTGAGGAGACCGCAGGCGCGGGGGGCTCGCGCGGGGGCAGCGGCGATGACGACCGAGCCAGGCTCGAGCAGGCGGCGCTAAAGCACGCCGAGTGCATGCGCAAGCAGGGCGTCGACGTTCCCGATCCTAAGCCGGGTGAGGGCGGCATCATCCTCGCCGGCCCGCGCGGCGGCGGCGACCCCGGGGCACAGGAGCGCGCCGCGCGGAGTTGCGAGAAGTACCTGCGCGACGTTCCGCCGCCCAAGCTCAGCGAGGCCCAGAAGACCGCGATGCGCGACGGTGCGCTCAGGCACGCCCGCTGCATGCGAAAGCAGGGGATCGACTTCCCGGACCCCACGTTCGACGACAAGGGCGGCATCAAGGCGAAGATCGGCGACGGCTTCGATCCGGGCGACCCGCGCGTAAGGCAGGCAGAGCAGAAGTGCCAGAAGCTTCTCCCGAGGCCAGGGGCAGACCCTCTGGGCTGAGAGACGATGATCCTGTCCCCGACCGCGTAGAGCGGCCACCTTGGCGGCTCTACGCGCTGGAGCCCTGGTCCCGGGCGGCTCAGAGCCTGTGGGCTCAGCCAGCGGCCAGGATCTCTACGAGGTCGTCGATGACGACGAGGTCGGCGAGGTCCGCGGTGAGGAGCGGGATGCCGTGGACGTTGGCCGTGGCCGCGATGGCGAGGTGGATGGCTCGCCGGCGCGGCTTACCGCCTCGCGCGGCGACGGCGGATGCGAGGCGGCCCCACTCCCGGGCCACCGGGGCGTCGACGGGAAGCGGGTCGAAGGTAGCTTCGACCACGCCCAGCCGCACTGCGCGTCGCCCCCGTTCCTCGGGATCGCTTGCGATCAGCGTCCCGAAGTGCAGCTCGGTGAGCGAGGCGGCACTGATCGCTCCCTCGACGAGATCGCCGGGAGCGTCGGCACCGATCAGGATCGACGTGTCGAGCAGGACCCGGCTCACGCAAACGGGTCGGCGAGTGCGGCCGGGAGGCGCTCGAGGTCGGCATCGATCGTCTCCGGGGCGGGGGAGTCGAAGACGCTCCGCAGCGCCGGGCCGCTCACCCACCGGCGCTTCGAGGCCGGGCCGAGCTGCGCCACCGGCCTGCCCGCGACGGTGATCGTGAAGCTCTCGCCCGCCTCCGCCCGCCGCAGCACCTCAGCGACGTTGTTGCGCAACTCCTTCTGCGGGATCGTCGGCACGGGCTCACGGTAGCAGAAGTGCTACTGAGCGTAAGCTTCTGGCACCGTAACCGGGAACCGAAGATCTGCACGATCTCGAAGCCTTCGATATCCGGTGGATGGGTGACGGTCAGAGCCATCCCGGGGATGCAGATCAGGTAGAAGAACACGATGCCCCTCTCGCTCGTGACCGGATTTCCCGGCTTCATCGGCCGCCGCCTGGCGCGGAAGCTGCTCGACGCCGACGCCGGAGCCACGATCGTGGCCCTGGTCGAGCCGCGGATGCTCGACGCGGGAACTACGGCCGCGCGCGCGATCGACGGCGAGCGCATCGAGGTGCTCTGCGGTGACATAACCGACCGCCGACTGGGCGTCTCCGACGCGGATTACGAGCGCCTGGCGGCGGAGGTGAGGCGGGTGTTCCACCTGGCCGCCATCTACGACCTCTCCGTACCACTCGAGCTGGCCCAGCGGGTCAACGTGGACGGCACCGGCAACGTGCTCGAGCTCTGCCTCGCCGCGAAGGAGCTGGAGCGCCTGGCCTACGTGAGCACCGCCTACGTGGCCGGCCGGCGCACCGGGGTGGTCTACGAGCACGAGCTCGTGATGGGGCAGCAGTTCAAGAATCACTACGAGTCCACCAAGTTCCAGGCCGAGGTCTGGGTGCGGGAGGCGATCGGTCACGTGCCCACGTCCATCGTGCGCCCGGCGATCGTGGTGGGGGACTCGCAGACGGGCGAGACCCAGAAGTTCGACGGCCCGTACTACCTGCTGCGGGGGATCGCCGAGGCAAACCGCGCGCGCAGGTCCATTCCCCAGTTCGGGCGCCTGGAGGCCAACTTCAACGTGGTGCCCGTGGACTACGTGGTGGAGGCCATCGCCGCGCTGGCGGCCGATCCGCGAGCCGAGGGCCAGACCGTGCACCTGGTGGACCCTGAGCCGCTCACGAGTCGCGAGGTGGTGTCGATGCTCTCCCAGCGCTACGCGGGCCGCGAGCCGCAGGGTCGCATCCCTCCTAACCTGGTCAGTGCGTCACTGCGGATCGGGCCGGTGCGTGAGCGGTTCGGGGGCACGCCGCCGGCGTCGATCGCCTATCTGACCCACCCCGTTCGCTTCGACACCCGCCGTGCGGTCGACCTGCTGAGCGCTGCGGGCCTGGCGCCGCCGCGCTTCTCCGGCTACGTCGATGCCATGGTCGAGTACTTCAAGGCCCACGAGCACGACCAGTCGCTCAAGCCCGCCCTCGCGCGATGAGCGCCGTCACCGGCCTCGAGCTGCGGGAGATGACCCTGCACGGTCACCGCGTGGCCTATCGGTCCGCCGGCAACGGGCCGGTGATCATGCTCGTGCACGGCATCACCTCCACCTCGGCCACCTGGGAGCGGGTGCTGCCCGCGCTGGCGCGGCGCTACACGGTGATCGCTCCGGACCTCCTCGGACATGGGGAGTCGGCAAAGCCGCGCGGTGACTACTCGCTCGGTGCCTATGCCAGTGGCCTGCGCGACCTGCTGGTGGCGCTCGGCCACGACACCGCCACGTTCGTCGGCCACTCGCTCGGCGGCGGCGTGGCCATGCAGCTGGCCTACCAGTTCCCGGAGCGCTGCGAGCGGCTCGTGCTCGTTGGCAGCGGAGGCCTCGGCCGCGAGCTGAGCATGCTGCTTCGGGCCGCCACCCTGCCCGGGTCGGAGTGGATCCTCCCGGTGCTGGCCAACCGGGGGCTGCTGAGCGCCGGCCGCGCGCTGGGCACGGCACTCGGGCGGGTGGGGTTGCACGCGGGCACCGACATCGCCCAGATGGCCCGGGGCCACGCCTCGCTGGCAGACAGCGAGGCGCGCGCGGCCTTCGTGCACACGCTTCGTACGATCGTCGATCCCTCCGGCCAGCGGGTGCAGGCAAACGACCGCCTGTACCTGGCAGAGCACATCCCCTTCCTGCTCATCTGGGGAGAGCGCGACAGCATGATCCCGGTTGCGCACGGGCGCGCCGCGCACACGCTCGTGCCCTCGAGCCGGCTGGAGGTGTTCCCGGAGGCCGGCCACTTCCCCCATCTCGACGAGCCCCAGCGCTTCATCGAGGTGCTCTCCGACTTCATGGACGACACCGAGCCGGCCCCGGTCGAACCGGAGCGCTGGCGCGACCTGCTGCGTGAGTAGTCATCGCATCGACGGATGTTCGACTTTCGCGCCCGAGCGCGAAGGCCGATGGGACTGGACGTGTGGCCCGCTGACTCCACCGATGCGGCGAAGAGCCCGTTCGGTCTCTCCACCGACCTGCTTGCCACCGCGGGCCCCGACGGCCGCTTCATCGAGGTCAGCGACACGTGGGAGACCACCCTCGGCTGGAGCCGCGCCGAGCTCACGACGGGGCCGTTCATCGGCTTCGTTCACCCCGAGGACAGGGAGCGCACGCAGCAGGCGGCGCAAGCCGCGGGCGGGCCGGCGAGCGAGATCCTCGACTTCGAGAACCGCTGGCGTCACCGCGACGGCACCTGGCGCTGGCTCAGCTGGAGCGCGCGCTTCGACGGCGAGTGCTGGCACGCGGTGGCCCGGGATGTCTCGGAGCAGAAGCGCCTCGAGCGAAGCGCCATCCACGATCCGCTGACCGGCCTCCCCAACCGCGCCCTCCTGATCGACCGGCTGGGCCACGCGCTCGACCGCCTCGAGCGAAGGGACGGCCCGGTGAGCGTCCTCTTCATCGACCTCGACGACTTCAAGGCGGTCAACGACACGCGCGGTCACGAGACCGGCGACGAGATCCTCGTGGCGGCCGCCGAGCGCCTTCGGAGCACTGTGCGCGCGGGCGACACCGTCGGCCGGCTGGGCGGCGACGAGTTCGTGGTGGTCGCCGAGGACCTCCGTAGCGAATCGGAGGGCGTGGCGCTGGCGGGCCGCATCGTCGAGGCCTTTGGCGAGCCCTTGGGAGAGGAGGAGGTCGTCACCGGGGCGAGCGTGGGCATCGTCACCGTCTCTCCCGATCACCTCTCGACCCCGGAGCAGGTGCTGCGCGAGGCCGACACCGCCATGTACCGGGCCAAGGCGGGCGGCCGGGGGCGCTACGAGCTGTTCGACGAGGCCATGCGAGCCGACGTCGACGAGCGGGTGCGCCTGGCCGGCGATCTGCGCCGGGCGCTCGCGCGCGACGAGCTGGGCCTGGTCTATCAGCCGCTCGTGTCGCTCGCCGACGGCGCGGTGGTGGGTTGCGAGGCGCTGCTTCGCTGGTATCACCCCGATCGCGGTGTGGTCGCACCGAGGACCTTCGTCCCGCTGGCGGAGCAGAACGGCCTGATCCTGGCGATCGGGGACTGGGTGCTCGAGCAGGCGTGCCTGCAGGCCGCCACATGGCGCCGCGCGGGCCGCGACCTCACCGTCTCGGTGAACATATCGCCGGGCCAGCTTGCACAGCCAGACTTCGCCCGCCGAGTCGGCGAGATCGCCCGGTACGCAGGGCTTCCGGCTCAGTGCCTCTGCCTGGAGCTCGTGGAGGCCACGGTGGCCCACCAGCCCGACCGCATCGGGGATGCGCTGCGTGATCTCCGCTCACGCGGCGTCCGGATCGCCCTGGACGACTTCGGCAAGGGAGCCACCTCGCTCGCCCACTTCCGCGCGTTGCCCCTGGATGTGGTCAAGCTCGACCGCAGCTTCGTCAGCGGGTTGGGCGACGGCGGGGCCACCCGGGCGATCGTGGCGGCGCTCGTCTCGCTCGCGAGTGAGCTCGGGATGACCGTGATCGCGGAGGGCGTCGAAGCCGAGGACCAGCTCTGCGAGTTGCGCGAGCTCGGCTGCTCTCACGTCCAGGGCTTCTGGTTTGGCCGGCCCGCCCCGCCGGACCTGCTCGACCTCGAGGGCTTCAACGCCAGCGTGCGCCCCGGATTGGGCGACCCGTTCGTCATCCGCGAGTTCATGCGCCAGATCGGCATCCCGGCGAGGATCCAGTGACGGCTACCACCGTGGGCATCCTGAACCTGGTCCTGGGGGTGGTCTACACCCAGTACGGCACGATGACCGCGATCGAGATGCGGCGCAACTGGCGCACGATGGGCTTCTCGCACTTCGGCGCAGCGTGGATAGCGATGGCCTTCACCTGTGGGCCTCACC
>DASZCV010000186.1:0-13042 GCA_035942755.1 Thermoleophilaceae bacterium | reverse complement strand
CCGGCGGCTCGACCGCGACGAGGTCACGGCGTCGATCGAACTTATCTCACGCGCCGATCGCATCGTGCTGTGCGGCACCGACCAGATGGCCTTCTTCGCCAGCTACCTGCGCCACCTGCTGATGCTGCTCGACCTGCGTTGCGAGGTCGTGGCGAGCCCGAGCCAGGAGGGGCTCGCAAAGCTCGGCCGGATAGACGAGCGCACCGTACTGGTGGGCTTCTCCGCCGGCCGCCCCCACCCGCTCGTGGTGCGCGCGCTGAAGCTGGCCCGCAACCGCCGCGCGGCCACCGTCGCGGTGGCGGACGCCACGCTCTCGGAGGTCGCCAAGCTGGCAGATCACAAGCTCTTCTACTCCTCCAACAGCCCCGCCTACGTACGCTCGCACTCGGCGCTCCTGGCCGTTGTGCAGGCGCTGGCCTACGGCGTATACGCGCTGGACGAGTCGGCCTACGCCGATCGCATCAAGGCCTTTCGGCTGAAGTAGCCTGCGCCGCTGTCCGCTGCGTCACGACGCGCCCGGCGAAGGTGACGATTCGCGCACGGGCGGTTCCGCCAAGGCCGTCCGGCGACGATGCTGCCGTCATGGCAACCGACGAGGCCGCAGGCGAGATCTTCCGGCACGCAGGACCTGCCGCGCAGTTTCACCCGGAATCCGGGCGCAGGTACGGCAGGTGCCCGCCGCACACGAGGCTGCTGCAGTTTCGCCCGGCATGCGGGTGCAGATGCGGCCGGACTCTGACGGCGAGGGCGCGGGCGAGCAGTCGCTGCCCGCCTGCCGGCGGCGCGAACGAGCGGTGCAGGAGCTCGCCGCCGGTCAGCTGGGCCTCGTGCCGTGTGAGCAGCTCGTCCACCTCGGCTTCAGCAAAGGCTGCCTCAGCGTCTGATCGTGGAGGTGGACTCCTACGCCTTTCACTCCTCCCGAGCCGCTTTCGAAAGAGACCGGGTGAAGCAGACGGCCCTCTCCGCGGCGGGCTTCAGGGTGTTGCGCCTGACATGGAGACGGCTGGTCGACGCCAGAGGCGGCAGTTGCGGACATTCCCGGTGCGCTGGCGCGCTCGGAGCGCTGGACGCCGCCATAGGGCGACCCGTGTCGTACCATGGACGGCGTGAGAGAAGAAGGCACGTTCCGGGTCAAGTCGGGCCTCGCCGAGATGCTGAAGGGCGGCGTGATCATGGATGTCGTGAGCGCCGAGCAGGCACGTGTGGCGGAGGCCGGCGGCGCCGCCGCGGTGATGGCACTCGAACGCGTGCCGGCGGACATCCGCGCGGCCGGGGGCGTGGCCCGGATGGCCGACCCGACCAAGGTCGAGGAGATCCAGCAAGCGGTCACGATCCCCGTGATGGCCAAGGCCCGGATCGGCCATTACGTTGAGGCCGAGGTGCTGCAGGCGCTCGAGGTGGACTACATCGACGAGTCCGAGGTGCTCACGCCGGCCGACAGCGCCAACCACATCGACAAGTGGGCCTTCACGGTGCCGTTCGTGTGCGGGGCAACCGACCTCGGAGAGGCGCTACGGCGCATCGCCGAGGGCGCAGCGATGATCCGCAGCAAGGGCGAGGCGGGCACGGGGAACGTGGTCGAGGCCGTCACGCACATGCGGGCCATCGGGGGCGAGATCCGCCGCCTCGGCACGCTCGAGGCCTCCGAGCTGGCCGCGGCAGCCAAGGACCTGCGGGCGCCGCTCGAGATCGTGCGCTCCGTGGCCGCAGCCAAGAAGCTGCCGGTCGTCATGTTCTCGGCCGGAGGCATCGCGACCCCGTCGGACGCCGCGCTCATGATGCGACTGGGCGCCGAGGGCGTGTTCGTCGGCTCCGGCATCTTCAAGGCCGAGGACCCCGAGCGCACCGCCGCCGCGATCGTGGAGGCCACCACCCACTTCGAGGACGCCGCCCGCATCGCCGCCGCCTCACGCGACCTGGGCGCGCCGATGGCGGGTACGGAGATCGGCACGCTCGAGGCCGAGGGCGGCCTCCTTCAGAACCGCGGCTGGTAGCTCAGTGCCACTGGTGGGTGTGCTCGCCATCCAGGGCGACTTTCAGGCGCACTCCCACGTGCTGGAGGGGCTGGGAGCGCAGGTCAGGGAGGTACGCACCCCCGGGGACCTTCGGGGCCTTGACGGCCTCGTCATTCCCGGCGGGGAGTCCACCACGATGACGCTCGGCATCGAGCGCGAGGGGCTGGCAGAGCCGCTACGCCACCTCGTGCGATCTGGCATGCCGACGCTCGGCACCTGCGCCGGGTTGATCATGCTCGACCGCGCCCACCTCGGGCTGCTCGATGTGGCATGCCGGCGAAACGCCTTCGGACGCCAGGTAAAGAGCTTCGAGGCGGATCTCGACCTGCCGGCTCTCGGCGGCGCCGTCCGCGCCGTCTTCATCCGGGCGCCGTGGGTGGCCGATCACGGCGAGGAGGTCGAGGTGCTCGCGGAGGTCGACGGGCACCCGGTCGCGGTGCGCCAGGGCAACATCCTCGCGGTGGCATTCCACCCCGAGGCCAGCGGCGAGACGACCCTGCACGAGTGGCTGCTCGAGCGGGCTTCATCCACCAACGGAGGGCAGACAGCGTGAGAGACCAACGTGCGGACGCGCTTGCGCAGATCCTCGTGCGCTACTCGGCCAAGGTCACGCAGGGAGACGTGTGCGTGATCCAGGGAAGCACGGTGGCAGAGCCACTCGTGCAGTCCGTCTACGAGGAGGTCCTGCGAGCGGGCGGCCTGCCGATCATGCAGCTCACCACGGAGGAGGCCGCGGCGGCTTTCTTTCGGTTGGCCTCCGACGAGCAGCTCAAGTGGGTCCCACCGACCGCTGAGTGGGCGGCCGAGAACGCCGACGTGCGAATAGCCATCATGGCCGAGGCCAACTCGCGCGCGCTCTCCCAGGCCGACCCGAAGAAGCAGTCGCTCTCCCAGCAGGCGCGCAAGGGCCTGATGGAGACATCGATGAAGCGCTCCGCGGCCGGCGAGTACCGCTGGGCCCTCACGCTCTTCCCCACACACGCGTACGCGAGCGAGGCGGGGATGTCCCTGTCCGAGTACGAGGACTTCTACTACGGCGCCTGCCTGGCAACCGACGAGGACCCGGTGACCGCCTGGGAGCGCCAGTCCGATCAGGTGAACCGCTTGTCCGCCTGGATGGAGGGCAAGGAGCAGGTGCGCGTCACCGCCCCCGGCACCGACATCACGCTGGGCGTCGGGGGGCGCACCTGGATCCCGTGCGCGGGCAGCCACAACATGCCCGACGGCGAGTTCTTCACCGGGCCGGTCGAGGACTCGGTGGAGGGCGAGGTGGCCTTCTCATTCCCGGCCACCTACGCCGGCCGCGAGGTGGCCGGCGTTCGCTTCCGGTTCGAGGGGGGCAAGGTGGTGGACGCCTCGGCGGAGCGGGGCGAGGAGTTCCTGATCGAGATGCTCGACTCAGACGAGGGCGCGCGGCGCCTCGGCGAGCTCGGCATCGGCACCAACTACGGGATCACCACCGGCACCAAGGAGATCCTGCTCGACGAGAAGATCGGAGGCACGGTCCACATGGCGATCGGCATGAGCTACCCCGAGACCGGGGGCACCAACAGCTCCGCGGTTCACTGGGACATGGTCTGCGACCTCCGCCAGGGCGGCTCGATTCACGTGGACGGGCAGGAGCTTCAACGCGACGGGCGCTTTCTGGTCTAGTGCCGATCTGCCGGTGCTTCGCGCTAGCGTGCAGCGCGTGTCGGACGGAAAGCAGGCCCTGAACGGAGGCGCTACCGCGCGCAGCAACGGCCTCCCTCGGAAGGCGCCGCGGCCCGGCCTGACGGTGCTCGTCACCGGGGGGGCGGGCTACATCGGCTGCGTGCTGGTGGAGCGCCTGCTCCACCGGGGGTACGCAGTAAGGGTGCTCGACCGGATGTACTGGGGCGAGGAGCCACTGGCGGCAGTCCGCGACCGGATCGAGCTGGTGGTGGCCGACGTGCGGCGGCTGCCGGCGGAGGCATTGGAGGGCGTAGACGCGGTGATCCACCTCGCCGGGCTCTCCAACGACCCGACGGCCGAGTACGACCCCGAGGCCAACTGGCAGATGAACGCGCTGGCCACCGAGGCGCTCGGCAACGCGTGTGTGGCCTCCGGGGTCGAGCGGCTGGTGTTCGCCTCGTCATGCTCGCTCTACGACGGGCTGGCGCCGGGGATGCACGACGAGGAGTCAGACCTCGAGCCGCGCGGGGCATATGCCACGTCCAAGCGCTACGCGGAGGAGCGGCTGCTGGGGCTCGTGGACCAGGGGCTGTGCCCGGCGATCCTGCGCAACGGCACGGTCTACGGCTTCAGCCCCCGCATGCGCTTCGACCTCGTGGTGAACACGTTCGTGAAGGACGCTCTGCTGCACGAGCGCCTGGAGCTTCACGGCGGCGGCTGGATGTGGCGCCCGCTCGTGGACGTGAAGGACGTGGCCGACGCCATGATCGCCGTGATGGAGGCGCCGGCCGACGCCGTTCGCGGCGAGCTCTGCAACGTGCTGCACTCCCACTACCAGATACGGGAGCTGGCGATGTTGGTGGCGGGCTCTGTGCAGCTGCTCGGCCGCACCGTCGCCCTCGTCGAGCAGCCGCTGCCACCACGCACCCGCAGCTACGAGTGCTCGAACGCAAAGCTCGCCGGCCGGCTGGGCTTCAACCCCACCCACTCCGTGGTCGAGGCGGTCACCGACCTGCTGGGTCGCATCGACCTGGCAGACCGGTCCAGGTTGAGCGATCCGCGCTACTACAACATCCGCTGGCTCGAGCTGCTGAACGAGGTCGGCCCGAGGATCGAGCGCTTCGGCTCGGTCCTGTGAGTGCCCATCGGGCGCTGATCACCGGCGCATCGGGTCAGCTTGGCTCGGACCTGCAGGAGGTGCTGGGCCAGAGGGGCTGGCAGCTCGACGCGCTGACGCACGCGGACCTCGATGTGACCGACGACCGCGCGGTGGGAGACGCCTTCGAGGCCTCGCACCCGGAAGTGGTATTCAACTGCGCGGCGTTCCACAACGTCGACGCGTGCGAGGCCGAGGAGGACATGGCCGCCGCGGTGAACTTCAGGGCGGTCAAGCGGCTGGCCCAGCACGCCCATCAGGCCAATGCCGCCCTGGTCCACCTCAGCACCAACTACGTGTTCGACGGGCGGCGCGCGGATGGGGGCTACGCCGAGTCGGACCTCCCGGCGCCGCGCAGCGTCTACGCCGTGTCGAAGCTGGCAGGCGAGCACGCCGCGCTCGCCTACTGCGAGCGGGCGTTGGTGGTGCGCACGGCGGGGCTCTACGGGCTGCACGGATCGCGCTCGAAGGGCGGCAACTTCGTCACCCGGGTGCTGACCCGCGCCCGCGAGCAGGGCGAGCTGAGGATGGTGGCCGATCAGCGGCTGAACCCCACCTTCACGGCGGACCTTGCGGTGGGCTTGGTTGCCGCGTTGGAGGCCGGGCTCCACGGCCATGCACACTTGACCAGTTCCGGAGCTTGCTCCTGGCACGAGTTCACGGAGGCGATCTTGGAGCTGGCCGGGCTAGAGGTGCCCGTCGAGGCGGTGTCCACGACGACTCCGCCGGGCGGTGCCGACCGGCCGCTGAACGGCGTCCTCGTGAGCGAGGCCGCGCCGGCGGCGGGCCTCGACGCGCTACGTCACTGGCGCGAGGCGCTCGCCGACTACATGGGTCGGGCGGGCCATACTCGGGGCGAGTGCCGGGAAATCAGCTAGCCCTCGTATGTGAAAGGCAGCTCGTCGGCCACTTCAACCAGCAGCGGGGCGCCTGCGTCCCGCGCGGAGGGGATCAGCTCCACTTCCGGCCATTCGATTCCCACATCTGGGTCATCGAACTTGATGCCGCGCTCGATTGAGCCGTCGTAATAGGCATCGCACTTGTAGAGCACGTCGGCAGACTCGCTCGTCACGGCGAAGCCGTGGGCAAACCCGACGGGGCAGAGCAGCTGGCGGCAGTTCTCGTCGTTCAGCTCGAAGGCCTCCCACTCGCCAAAGGTGGGCGAGCCGCGGCGAAGGTCCACCACCACGTCGAGCACCGCCCCGTACCCGCAGCGCACGAGCTTTGCCCTGCCCCGACCCACCTGAAAGTGCATCCCCCGCACGATCCCGCGCCCAGAGCGCGAGTGGTTGTCCTGCACGAACTCCTGGGGGATGCCGAGCTCGGCGTAGACCTCCCGGCGGTAGCTCTCGTAGAAGAACCCCCTCGGGTCGCCGTGGATGACGGGCTCCACGAGGATCGGGCCGTCCAGGCGGGTCTCCAGCCTGCGCATGGCGCGGCAGGCTACCCGGCGGGACTTCGTGCCGCCGCCCGGCGGCGCGGCGGCGGCTATGGGCGGGAGGGAGGCGGCCCGCAACCCCGGAGCGGTGGGCCGCTAGCGCGGCGGATCCGAGCGCGGGGGATCCGAGCGCGGCGGGTCCGAGCGGCGCTTGGTGAGCTTGCCGCGCGCCTCGGCGATCTTGCGGCGAGTCTCGGGATCGCGCGCCTTTTGCTGTGCGCGGTCCATCATCTGCTGGCCCTTGGGGCTGCGAGCGAGCTTGGTGATCCTGTCCATGAGCTTTGCCATGTCGTCGGTGCTCTCCTTGATCGTCGGTGAGCTTGCGGTTACCCGGATGCGGTCGCCGCTATGCCTCCCATCGAGCTGGAGTCGGCGCTGCCCGACGGCTAGAGATGCAAGCGGGGGCGCGGCTTGGCGCCGGCAACGAGGGTCGGCAGACTAGACTCGCCGCTGTGTCCGGGCACAGCAAATGGGCGTCGATCAAGCACAAGAAGAAGGCCGTCGACGCAAAGCGCGGCAAGCTCTTCACCAAGCTCGCGCGGGCGATTCAGGTGGCCGCCCGCGAGGGCGGGGGAGACCCTGAGGGCAATCCCGCTCTGGCGCTCGCCGTCCAAAAGGCAAAGGACGCGAGCATGCCCAAGGACAACATCGAACGGGCCATCGCGAAGGGAAGCGGAGCCGACCAGGACGCCGCCGCGTTCGAGTCGATCGTGTACGAGGGGTACGGGCCGGGCGGGGTCGCCCTGCTGGTCGAGACCCTCACCGACAATCGCAATCGCACCGGCTCTGAGGTGCGCCACGCGTTCAGCTCCAGCGGCGGAAGCCTCGGCGAGCCGGGATCGGTGGCCTGGATCTTCGAGAAGAAGGGGGAGCTGGTTGCCGATGCCGGCCGCTACTCCGAGGACGATCTGATGGTGGCCATAGACGCGGGTGCGGAGGACGTGGCACTCGACGAGGATGTCTTCGAGGTGATCACCGCCCCCGCCGACTTCGCCGGCGTGCGCGAGGCGCTCGAGGGCGCGGGGGTGGAGCTCGACTCCGCCGAGCTTGTGATGCGCCCCACCACCCGCACCGCCCTCGAGGAGGCCGACGCCGGCCGCCTCATGAAGCTGATCGACACGCTCGAGGAGCACGACGACGTCCAGGCGGTCCACGCCAACTTCGACGTCGATTCCGAGGTGCTGGAGCGGGTGGCGGCGGCGTAGGGGCGGCTGGCCTCGGCGCGCAGCGGGCAAGCGCATTCGCCCAACGGGGGCAGGCGTCCGCGTCTGGACGCAGAATCATCAACATGGTGGTTGTCCTCGGAATCGATCCCGGCACGGCGAACACCGGCTTCGGCGTGGTGCTCTCACGCTGGCAGACCCTTGCGGCCCTCGACGGCGGCGTCATCGCCACGGGGCCGGCGGAGCCCCTGGAGCGCCGCCTGGCACGCATATATGCCCGCACCTGCGATCTGGTCGCCGAGCACCGCCCGGACGCAGTCGCCGTGGAGGAGCTCTACTTTGGCCAGAACGTCCGCACCGCCTCCTCGGTCGCCCACGCGCGTGGCGTGGTCCTGCTCGCGGCGGGAATGGCGGGCCTGCCCTGCTTCTCCTACACCCCTCAGCAGGTCAAGCAGTCAGTGTGTGGCTCTGGGCGCGCGGACAAGGGTCAGGTGCAGCGCATGGTGGGCACGCTGCTCGAGCTGCCGGAGCCCCCGGAGCCAGACCACGCGGCAGACGCCTTGGCGGTGGCCATCTGCCACGCAAACGGCGCTGCGGTGCGGGCTGCATTGGCCTGACCCGGGGAGGCGTCCGCCGCCGGGCGCAGAATCACGATCGGTGATCGCGTCGGTGAGAGGACAGGTGCTCGTACGCCGCCCGGGCGAGGTGGTGGTGGAGGCCGCTGGCGTGGGCTACCGCCTGGCCGTGTCCTCGGAGACACTCGCCGGCGTGCCCGCCGCAGGCAAGGAGGCCGTGCTGCACTCCCACATGGTCGTCCGCGAGGATGCCATCAAGCTGTTCGGCTTTGCCACCGAGGCAGAGCGGGACCTCTTCCTGATGCTCATCGGCGTCCAGAACGTCGGGCCGAAGGTTGCCCTCGCAGTGCTCTCGGGCGGCCCCCCGCGCGTGCTGCTGAGCGCCATCGCCACGGGCGACGTCGCTCGCTTCCAGGCAGTGCCCGGCATCGGCAAGCGCACGGCGGAGCGGATCATCGTGGAGCTGAAGGAGAAGGTGGCGGGAGCCGCCGCCGACGAGATCGTCGTGACTCGCGCCTCCGAGGACCCGCGCAGCCTGGCGCGTGACGCCCTCGTGGGGCTTGGCTTCTCACTGCAGGAGGCCGACGGGCTGGTGGACGGCGCCGGGGGCGAGACCACCGAGGAGCTGATAGCCGAGGCGCTGAGGGCCGCGCGGTGACCGGTATTCGCACCCCGGGCGTGACCAGGGACGAGGACCCGGAGCGCATCGGTAGCCCCGGTGCCGCGGGTCCAGATGAGGAGCTCGACCGCTCTCTTCGCCCTCAGCGCCTGGCCGACTTCGTCGGACAGCGCGGCGTGAAGGAGCAGCTGGCGGTGTTCATCGAGGCTGCGAGGGCGCGGGGGGAGGCACTCGACCACGTGCTTCTCGCGGGGCCGCCGGGGCTCGGCAAGACATCGCTCGCCCAGATCGTGGCCAACGAGCTGGACGCCCCGTTCGTGTCCACCGCCGGGCCGGCGCTCGAGCGCAAGGGCGACGTGGCGTCCTACCTGACGTCACTTGAGCCCCGGTCGGTCTTCTTCGTCGATGAGATACACCGCCTGCCGCGCGCGCTAGAGGAGACCTTCTACCCGGCGATGGAGGACGGTCGTCTGCCGATCACGGTGGGGCAGGGGGCCGGGGCCCGCGTCGTGAGCATCGACCTGCCGCGGTTCACGCTGATCGGCGCCACGACCCGTGCGGGGCTGCTGACGACCCCCTTGCGCGACCGCTTCGGGGTCTCCCACAGACTCGAGCTCTACGGGCCCGAGGAGCTCGGCACGATCGTGCGCCGCTCCGCCGGAATCCTGGACGTTCAGATCGACGGAGACGGGGCGGAGGCCATCGCCGCCCGCTCGCGCGGCACGCCGCGGGTGGCCAACCGGCTGCTGCGACGGGTGCGCGACTTCGCGGAGGTCCGCGGAGCGGGCAGGATCGACGCCGCGGTGGCCGCAGAGGCGCTCGACCTGCTGGAGGTCGACTCCCTCGGGCTCGACCGGCTCGATCGCCAGATCCTGAGCACGATCTGCGTCAAGTTCGCGGGTGGGCCTGTCGGCCTCACGACGCTCTCGATGGCGATCGGGGAGGAACCGGACACCGTCGAGGACGTCTACGAGCCCTACCTGGTGCAGCAGGGGCTCCTCATGCGCACCCCCAGGGGGCGGGTGTGCACCCCGGCGGCGTTCGAGCACCTGGGCCTCGAGGCCCCTCGCGAGGGAGCGCGGCTGTTCTGAGGCGGGCCGGCGCGGCTAACCCGGGAGGGTCGTGTGGTAGCCGTGCGTGGCACCGCTAATCTGAAACTCGTGCCCAACTTCATATGCCCTAGCTGTGGCGATCGCAGCATGGCCACCGAGCGCACCGCCGGCTTCGCAAGCCGCGCTCGAGGCTGCAAGAAATGCGGATTCGGCTTTCTCTTCGAGCTGCTCGACGACTACTACCCCTCACCCAAGGCGGCCTTCTTCCTGTGCGATCAGAACGCCCGGCTGATCGGGGCGGGTCGCGGCACCCGTGAGCTCACGGGCCTCGGTGACCTCGACGTGATCGGACGGCCGGTGCAGGAGGTTCTGGGTCTCGAGTTCGAGGGGGGGAACGACCACATCGGCACCGCGCTCGAGTGGGGGGTGCGGGTCCTCGACAAGCCCGTTACCGTGCATGCCGAGGGCGACAGGCCCGAGCCGGCCAAGGCCGACATCTTCCCCGCCTACGACGACGACGGCGGGCTGCTGCTCGTGCTTACCCCCCGCTGACGCCCACGCCCTGAACGGATGACCTCACGCGCCCGCAACCTCTCGATCATCGCGCTCGTGCTGGCGCTGCTGGCCGCCGCCGCCGCGGTGATCGCGACCAAGCCGACGGTGCTCGGCCTTGACCTACGCGGCGGCGTCGAGCTGGTCTACGAAGGGCGCCCGACCCCGCAGGTGCCGAAGGTGACGCCCGAGGCAGTGGACGACGCGATCGAGACGATCCGCAAGCGCACGGACGCGCTGGGCGTGTCCGAGCCAGAGATCCAGCGCGCCGGCGCAAACCAGATCTCGATCGGCCTGCCCAACGTGAGCAACGCCGATCGTGCGCAGGAGCAGGTGGGCACCACCGCGCAGCTCCAGTTCTATGACTGGGAGCCGAACGTGATCGGCGACCGCGGCCCGGACGCGCCGTACGCCGGCTCGAAGGGGCTCTACCAAGCAGTACGCGTGGCCTCCAAGGCCAAGCCGAAGGCAGAGGCCACGGATATCCCGCCCGGCGGCCCAACCGAGGAGGTCGAGCGGCGCTTCGGAGGCGACAAGAAGAAGATCCACGCCTACTACGACCAGCGCAACGACAGCTCAAAGGCCAAGTTCTACCTCTTCAACGATGAACGGCGGCTGGTTGCGGGGCCGGACGCGAGCTGCAAGGAGCTGCTGGCCGACTTCGAGGGCGTCACCGGCCCGAAGCGGTCGGTGAAGGACGTCCCCAAGGAGAGCGAGTGCCGCGACCAGCTGGCCGGGGTGCCGGTCGGAAACGCCAAGCCGGCCGCCGAGGTCACCGACGCGAGGCGCAACAGCGGTCCTCCGGCGGGCAGCGTGGTGCTCAAGGTGTCCCAGGGGATAGCGGTAGTTGAAGCCGAACGCGCTCCGAAGCAGCCGAAGTCCGTGCAGCGCCTGTTCGTGATCGAGGACGACTCGGAGCTGACGGGGCGGGACATCAAGAACCCCGAGCAGAACGTAGACCAGCAGACGCAGGAGCCCATCGTGACGATGGAGTTCACGGACAAGGGCCGCAAGGCCTTTGCGCGCGTGACCAAGCGAATCGCCCAGCGCGGTTCCGAGGTGATCCTGCCGCCTGGCACGAACAGGGACAACGCCCTACAGCGCTTCGCGATCACGCTGGACAACAAGATCGTCTCGCTGGCCACGATCGACTTCCGTGAGAACCCGGAGGGGATCGACGGCCGCACCGGAGCCCAGATCAACGGCATCGGGAGCATCCAGGACACCCAGGACCTCGCGGAGAGCCTGCGGATCGGCGCCCTGTCGATCGACCTGAAGCTGATCTCCCAGACGCAGGTCTCGGCCACGCTCGGCCAGCAGGCACTCGACCAGGGATTGCTGGCCGGCGGCGTGGGACTGCTGCTCACCGTCCTCTTTCTCCTGGCGTTCTACCGCGTGCTCGGAGCGGTGGCCGCCGTGGCGCTCGTGGTCTACGCGGTGTTGCTCTTCGCGCTGGTAAAGCTCATCCCGATCACGCTCACGCTCCCGGGCATCGCGGGCCTGATCCTCACGCTCGGAATCGCGGCCGATGCCAACATCGTGATCTTCGAGCGCATCAAGGAGGAGGCGCGAGCCGGCAGGTCTATCCCCGCCTCGATCGCCGGCGGCTATTCGAAGGCGCTGAAGACGATCATCGACGCCAACGTGGTCACGATTGGGGTGGCCTTCATCCTCTTCACGCTCGCCACCGCCGGAGTCAAGGGATTTGCCTTCACCCTCGGCGTCGGCACGATCATGTCCCTCTTCACCGCCGTGCTCGCCACCTCGGCGATCCTCGGCGCCATGAGCCGCACGCGGCTGATCGGGTCGCGTTTTGCCATCGGCGCCGGCAAGCGCCAGGGCGGTGGGTGGAAGTTCGACTTCGTCGGCAAGTCGAAGTGGTTCTTCTCGATGTCGGGCCTGATACTGGTTGCCGGCGCCCTCGCGATCGCCGGGCTCGGCATCAAGTTCGGGATCGACTTCGAGTCCGGCACGCGCATCAAGACGCCCGTCGAGCGTCCCGCGAGCGTGGATGACGTGCGCGATTCGCTCGCCCCCGTAGGGCTCGGGGACGCCGAGGTCCAGAAGGTGAACGAGCCCGAGCTCGGCAAGAACGTCTTCCAGATCTCCACCTCGACGCTCGAGCCGGAGAAGGTCAACGAGGTCAGGGCCGCCCTCGACGAGGACCTCGGCGTGCAGCAGGCGGACTTCTCCTCGAACTCGATCGGGCCGACCTTCGGCGCCCAGATCGCGCGGACGGCGCTGATCGCGGTGATCGCTTCGCTGATCCTCATCTCCCTCTACATCGCGCTGCGCTTCGAGGCGAAGTTCGCGGTGCCGGTGCTGATCGCGCTGTCGCACGACATCCTCATCACCTCCGGCGTCTACGCCCTGCTCGGCCGGGAGGTGACCACGTCGACGGTCGCGGCGCTCCTCACGATCCTCGGGTACTCGCTGTACGACACGATCATCGTGTTCGACCGCATCCGGGAGAACGTGCCCCGGATGCCGCGCGCCACGTTCTCCCAGATCGTGAACCGGTCGATGTCCGAGGTGCTCACCCGCTCGCTCGCCACCAGCTTCTCCACCCTCCTGCCGGTCACGGCGCTGATGCTCTTCGGCGGGGAGACGCTGCGTGACTTCGCGTTCGCGCTGCTCGTCGGAATCGCGTCCGGCGCCTACTCGTCGATCTTCATCGCCGCGCCCGTGCTCACGCTCTGGAAGGAGCGCGAGCCGGTGTACGTGCGCCGCCGCAAGGTGGTCCTTGACGAGCACGGTGGCGAGGTGCCTCCGTTTGCCAGCGGGACCCTAGGCGGAGACGGGACTGCCCCCGAGGATGC
>DASZCV010000185.1:0-3005 GCA_035942755.1 Thermoleophilaceae bacterium | reverse complement strand
GAGGTACATGATCCCGATCCGCTTGTGATCGGTGGTGGTGATCCACCCGAGCCAGCCCTTCGGCTTCTGCCTCATGCCGTGCATGACCACCTCGGGCCGCACGAGCTGGTCGATGGTCTGCCCGTTACTGGCCACGCTTGCGCCTCTGGATCGCCAGGTCGGTCTGCGCCTGCTTGATGTCGGCCTTCCGGCGCTCTATGTAGCGCTCGTACTCCGCGGGCTCCACGGCGCGGACGCGTGCGCGCATGTCGGCGTGGTTGTCGCCGCACAGCTCGGCGCACTGGCCCTCGTAGCTGCCGGGCTTGTCGATCTTGAACCAGGTCTGGTTGGTGTGTCCCGGCGTGGCATCGGCCTTGCCACCGAGCTTGGGAATCCACCACGAGTGGATCACGTCGGAGGAGGTGATCTTCAGCGTGACCGTGGTCTTGATGGGCACGACCATCTCGTAGTAGCCGTAGACCTCCCCGCCGGGATAGTCATAGCGCCAGAGGTACTGCTGGCCGTTCACGCCGATCTCGAGGGCCTTGCCGCCGCCCGGGGGCGAGGCCTGGCCGATCGCCGCCACCTCGACACCGGAGGCCAGGCCGCCGGGATCGGAGGCGGGCGGGTTCTGGATGTCGGCGAGGAACACGAATGTGACGACGGTGATCACCACGAGGATCATTCCGGCCCCCACCGTCCAGCCGAGCTCGAGCGGGGTGTTGCCGCGAATCTGGGCCGGCTCCGGTCCCCCGCGGCGCGCCCGGTGCCTGACGAGGGACCAGATGAGCGCCCCCTCGACGATGAGGAAGATCAGGATCCCCACGTAGAGGACGATCTTGTAGAGCGAGTCGATGCTGTCAGCGTTCGGCGAGCCGCCCGACTCCGGCGTGAACGCGTCGGCCCACGCGCCCGGAGCAAGCGCAAGCAACGCGACGATCCCCGCCGCCAAGGCGAGCACGGTCAGTCTGCGGCGGGTTACGGCGCTGAAGGCGGGCAATGCACGGGAATCATATCTGCGCGCCACACCGTGGCGAGGCGGTCGCGGGACTTCGTAACGGCTGTTTCGAGCGGCCGCGCGGGGAGTCGAGGAGGTCAGGAGCCCGCGAACCTGGCCTCTCTCTTCTCGGCAAAGGCCGCGATCCCCTCGAGGAAGTCGTCGGTCCGCGCCAGCCCGTGCTGAATCTCGGCCTCGAGGGCGAGCTGCCCGTCGAGATCGGGATAGAGCATTGCGTTGAGTGCTCTCTTCGACCCCGCGTAGGAGCGCGTCGGGCCGCCCGCCAGCCGCGCAGCCAGGTCCTCCGCGGCACCCGCCAGGGAGCCGTCGGGATGAAGCTCGTTCACGAGCCCCCACGCGAGGGCCTGCTCGGCGCTCACCCGCTCGCCCAGGAACGCCATCTCGAAGGCGCGGGCCTTTCCCACGGCGGCGGGCACGAACAGGGTCGATCCGCCGTCCGGCATCAGGCCGATGTTCACGAACGCCAGGCTGAGGAAGGCCGATTCGGCCATCAGCACGAGGTCACAGGCAAGCGCCAGCGAGAGGCCTATGCCCACCGCGGGACCGTTCACCGCTGCGAGGACCGGCTTCTCGAGCCGCCGGATGCCGGCGATGACCGGGTGGTAGCTCTCTTGCAGCTCGCGCCTCACGTCCGGCCTGCCGTCCTGCGGGCTCGGCGCAAAGCCCGCCTTGAGGTCGGCGCCCGAGGAGAATCCGCGGCCGGCGCCGGTGATCAGCACCGCCCGCACCGAGGGCGCGGCCGCCTCCTCGCGCACCAGATGACCGAGCTCCTTGCCGAGCCGGCCCGTCCAGGCGTTCAGCGAGTCCGGCCGGTTCAGGGTGATCCGCCCGACGCCGGCGGCCTCCTGCCACTTCACTGTCTCATAGCTCACGGGCGACTTCCTCCGGATCGGGGCGGGCGGCGAAACGTATCCTCACGGGCATGCTCGTCGACTCGCTCGAGTGGCTCGGCCACTCGGGCTTTCGAATCGCCACCGGGGGCGCCACGATCTACATCGACCCCTACCGGATCTCCGATGGGCCCAAGGCCGACCTGATCCTGGTGACCCACGGCCACTACGACCACTTCTCGCCGCAGGACATCGAGCGCGTCTCCCACGAGCGCACCTGCCTGGTGGCGCCGCCCGCCGTTGCCGAGCGCGCGAGTGGCCCGGTGCTCTCCATCGCTCCCGGTGAGGAGCTCGAGCTCCCGTCCGTCCGCGGGGTGGAGGTGGCCGGGGTGGCCGCCTACAACACCTCTAAGCGCGACCGTGACGGACGCCCCTTTCATCCCCGCGAGGCGGGCTGGGTGGGCTTTGACTTGTGCATCCGCGGCGAGCGGCTCTATCACGCGGGGGACACCGACGTGATCCCCGAGATGGATACCGTCGCGGGAGTGGACGTGGCGCTCCTGCCGGTGAGCGGTGTCTACGTGATGACCGCCGAAGAGGCCGCCGAGGCCGCACGCCGGATCGGACCGCGCCTGGCGATCCCCATGCACTGGGACCAGCACATCGGCACCCGCGCGGACGCAGAGGCGTTCGCGGCCCGCGCGCCCGTGGAGGTGCGTGTCCTGGAGCCCGCGGCGTGAGTGCCTCCGAGTCTTGACTTTGCGGCACCTGTGAGAGCCGCCCGTACGGTCACCGGCGCGCACGGATGGCCTCGTCGTACACGCTCGCCACCTTCCCGGCGATGGTCTCCCAGGAGAACTCGCGCCGGGTGGACTCGTAGCCGTTGCGGGCGCGCTCCAGCCGTGCGGCCGGGTCGTTCACCGCCTCGATCAGCGCACCGGCCAGGTCCTCGAGGTCATCGGGCTCGACGAGCCATCCGTTCGGGCGGCCAGGCTCGGTGTTGATGAACGAAGGAGGCCCCCCCGCCCGCGCGGCGATGACCGGCACGCCACAGGCCATGGCCTCCAGGAAGACCTGTCCGAAGGACTCGTCCACCGAGGGCATGACCATCACATCCGTGCAGGCCAGGCCCCCCGGCAGCTCGTCGTGGTCGCGCCAGCCGAGGAAGAAGACATCCT
>DASZCV010000184.1:0-8808 GCA_035942755.1 Thermoleophilaceae bacterium | reverse complement strand
GCCGTCGAACGCGGCACCGCCGCGCGCCTCGAGGAGCGCGCTGGCCTCGCGCTCGAGCGCCGCGCGCGGGAAGGGCCCCTGCAGGCGAAGCGCGGACGCCGATCCGGTCATCCGGTCGAGGTGCTCAGGCAGGGCGTAGGGCCGGCCCCCGTACACCCGCAGCACCTCGAACGCGCCGTCACCGCGCAGGAAGCCCTCGTCGGTGACGGGAATCGAGGTCCCGGCCACGGGGGCGATCACGCCGTCGAGGCAGGCGAGCTCCTCCTCGAGGGCCATCAGGAGGCGAGGAAGGGGGCCAGGCGGTCGAGAAGCTCGGAGGGTCTCTCCTCGGCCACGAAGTGCCCGCAGTCGGGCACGAGCTCGATACGGGTGTCCGCGGCCCCCCGCCGGGGACCGCGCAGTGAGCCCTCGGTCAGCGGATCGTGCTCTCCGTGGAGGTGGAGTGTGGGCACCCGCAGGGGCACGGTCCGGTTGCTGCGCACGTACCGGGGCAGCTCGTGGAACATCGCGTGCCGGTAGAGCCGGCGGGTGGCCTCCGCCGACATCGGCCGGCGCAGTGGCTCGAGGTAGGTCCGCATCTCCTCGGGCGTGAAGCTGCCCGCGTGGCGCCACCTGCGCAGCGCGTTCTCGGGCACGCGCAGCCGGGTCGTCGCGTAGGGGCCGAGTAGCCCCAGCACATACATGTGCCAGGCGCGCATATACAGCCGCGAGGCCGCGACGCCAGTCGACCATGGGGTACGCCCCCCGATCGCGACGTAATGCGAGAAGCGCCCGGGCCAGTTGAGGCAGGCGTGGTAGCCCACCTCCGAGCCCCAGTCGTGGCCGACAAGGCGCGCTCGCTGGATGCCGAGCACATCGAGCAGCCCAACGAGGTCCGCCGCGAGCTGCTCGAGCCCGTAGTCGGGGCCTCCCACAGACCAGCCGAACCCGCGGATGTCGGGACAGATCACCCGGTGGCCCCTAGCCAGCGTTGGAATGACCTCTCGCCACGCCCACCAGTGCTGTGGCCAGCCGTGCACGAGGACGAGCGGGTCGCCGCGGCCGGCGCCGGCGTAGTGCAGCCGGGCCCCGTTCACCGCCACGAAGCGGTGCTCGACGCCTTCGGCGGGGGGCATCGGCGGCGCATCGGGCGGCGGCGAGAGGTGAAGGGGGCCCTGGGCACGGCCGGCAAGGCCAGGCGCGCTCAGCGCCTCAGATCGGCGAGAAACGATCACGCCCGCAAGGCTAGACGTTCGGCTTCTTGCCGGTGATGTAGCGCCTGGAGCGGACCGTTGGCCCGGGGGCCACGCTCAGCGCCTTCCGGCTCCAGCTCTGGCCGCAAGGCTTGCCGCAGCGGTCGCACGGCACCCGCCCGGTGAAGTCCGCCGCCGCGATCTGGACCAGGAACCTGTGTGGCTCCCGGTGCGCCTTGCACTCCATCTCGTAGGTCATCGATCTCTGCCCGCTGTGGGCGCTATGGGCCGTGAAGGACTCGAACCTTCAACCTTGAGATTAAGAGTCTCCTGCTCTACCAGTTGAGCTAACGGCCCCGGAAGACGCGACCCGCGACGGGCCGGCCCCCGATTGTAGGGGTTAACCGGTGGCGGACTCGACGGACTGGAGCGCCTCTTCGCGGCTCGGGTGGATGGGGAAGACCCGGTCGAGGCCGGTGATCTCGAAGATCTTGGTGATGTTCTGATCGGTGCAGACGAGCGCGAGCGCACCACCCGCGGGCCGGAGCCGCTTGACGCCGCCTACCAGCACCCCGAGCGTCGTCGAATCGATGAACGTGGCCTCCGACAGGTCCACGACGATCCGCTTCTTGCCTCCGTCGATCAGCTGGACCATGCGTTCCTTGAACTCGGGTGCCGTATAGAGATCCACCTCACCTCCGAGCTCGATGATGTGGGTCTGAGCGTCGATCTCCTCGTCCTGGATGTGGAAGTTCACTCGTTCTCCTGGTCGTAACGCTGCCGAAGGATCGGCCAGGCCACTCTAGCGCCGCTGCGGCGCGGTCGCGCCGCCCTGGCTTTGTGGAGGCTGTGCCTGCTTGAGCTGCTTGACCTGCCGCCTGACTTCCTTGCGCTCACTCTTCGGAGCCAGATCGATGGCCTTCTGCCCCGCCAGCCCAGCCACCCGGGTATCGCCCGCCAGTGCCGCGTACTGAACGAGGTTGAGGTAGGCGTTCGAGTCCTCCTCGCTCTCGGCGATCAGGCGCGCCACCTCGAGCGCCTCCTTCGGCCTGTTGAGCGCCGCCGGATCGTAGACCTGCAGCATGAGCCGTGCCAGCGAGGCGTCGGGCTTCTCGGGCCCGAGGGCCAGGTAGGCCTTCCAGTTGGCCGCCGACTTTCTCAGCTCGTCCTTGGCCGCGGCGGGGTATCCGGCCTGCTGGTCGGTGGCCTGCCCGGCGGCGAGCTGGAAGTAGTCGCGCACGAGCGCCTTGCGCAATGCCTCACTTCGCGGGTTGGCCCTCAGCTTTGCCTCATTGCGCTCGACGCGCTTCTCGACCAGGTCGTTGCCGCCACCCGTGTTCGAGCGGTCGCTGAAGGCATCGAAGAGGCCTCCCGAGACGTCTCCGCCGATTCCGAACAGCACGAGGCCGCCACCCATCAGGATTGCCAGAGTCAGGTAGACGACTTGCACCAGTCGGCGGCGCTTGCCCTGCAGGTCGAACAGCATGCGCCCGGGAGACTAGTGGGCAACTCCCCTCAGGAGGCTCCGGCCTCGGCGTCTGTGACCGGCTCCTCGCGGTGACCGCCGACCCATTGGGCGAGCAGGATGCTGAATTCGTAGAGCAGCAGCAGCGGGACCATCTCGAGGAGGAGCGTCACCGGGTCGATTGTCGGCAGGAAGGCCGCCACGATCGCGATCACGAGCACCGCGTAGCGGCGGTTCTTGCGCAGCTTCTCGGGCGAGGTGATGCCGAGCTTGACGGCGGCCAGGATGGCAACGGGCACCTGGAAGCCCATGCCCATCGCCGCCATCGTGAGCGTGACGAAGCTGTAGTAGTCACGCGCCCGGACCTGGGTGTTGAACTCGCTGCTGTTGAAGGCCAGCAGGAAGTCCGTGGCCGGGGGGAGCACCACGAAATAGCAGAACACGACCCCGGCCGTGAACAGGACGGGCACCATCATCAGCAGGGGGGTGGCCACCCTCCGCTCCTTCGGACTGAAGGCCGGCAGGATGAATGCGTAGACCTGGTAGAGCAGGAAGGGCAGCGAGATCAGGATCGCGGCGTAGGCCGCGTTGGTCAGCGTGGTGGTGAACGGCTCGGTGATGCCGAAGGTGATCGGCTCGGGAAGATTGTCGGGCAGCGGCCGGTTGACGATCTCGAGGATCCGGTGGTTCTGCCAGGTCGTCAGCGCGAACACCGTGCCGAAGGCGATCGCGCACAGGATCAAGCGAGAGCGGAGCTCGTCGAGATGGTCGACGATCGTGAGCCGCTCCTCGTGGTCGATCGGCTTTATGCGTGTACGCGGCACGGGTCCGCGACCCTTCCTTTGGACCGGCTGACCCCTTAGGAGCGCTGGCCGCCGGCCGGGGTGGCCTCGGACTTCTCGGCGTGGACCGGCTCTGTCTTCTTGTCCCCGGCGGTGAGGGCGCCGTCGTCGTCCTTGCCGGTCACGGAGTCCTTGAACTGCTTCATCCCGCTACCCAGCGAGCGGCCCAGGTCGGGCAGGCGCTTTGGTCCGAAGATGACGAGGACGATGACGAGGATGATGGCGATTTCGGGCAGGCCTGGCGTCGGCATTGTGGGGCTCCTGAGCAGTTCGGGGCCGCGGCTCCGCCCCGTCGGAGGGCTGGTCGCGGTGCGCCAATTGTAGCGTCGAGAGTCCTTCGCACCGGGGCGCTCGGCGGATCACCGACCCTTGCGGAAGTTCTCGTGGAAGCGGCTCGGCGTGGGCTCTCCCTGGCCCTGGTACTTGCTGCCCATCGTATCCGAGCCGTACGGCCGCTCGACCGGCCCGTCCATGCGCATGAAGGAGATCTGCCCGATGGGCATCGCCTCGTAGATCGTGATCGGGAGGTTCGCCACGTTGGAGAGCTCGAGCGTCAGGTTTCCCGAGAAGCCGGGGTCCACGAAGCCGGCGGTCGAGTGGATGAGCAGTCCCAGCCGTCCGAGGGAGCTCTTGCCCTCGAGCCGGGCCACGAGGTCGTCCGGCAGGGTTACACGCTCGAGGGTCTGGCCCAGCACGAACTCGTTCGGATGGAGGATGAACGCCTCGCCGTCGGTGACCTCGACGGGCTCGGTCAGCCCCTCCATCGCCTGTCGCACGTCGATGAAGGGGTAGCGCGAGTTGCGAAAGACGCGAAAGCGCCGGTCGACGCGCACGTCGACGCTCGAGGGCTGGACCAAGGAGGCGTCGTAGGGATCGATCGAGATCCGTCCGGCCTCGATCTCCGCATGGATGGTTCGATCGCTGAGAACCACGGCGTCGCAGTGTATTCGCCGGTGCTCAGGGAAACGCGAGGCCTTGCCGATAGGTGGCCCAGACCATCATGGACCCCAACGAGCAACGGGCATCTCACCACGTGAAGCGCGTCCTGCTGCCGAGCGGCAAGGCCATCGAGGTCATCCACTTCGAGGACCTCCCCTCGGGAGAAGAGGCAGATCTGCACCGTTGCCGGACGTGCCGGTCGCAGCTGGTCCACCCCACGCGGTGGAGCGAGACGCCCGAGGGCTCGTGGCAGGTGACCCTTCGCTGCCCGGAGTGCGAGGCGGTCAGAGAAGGAGTGTTCGAACAGGGGTCGGTCGACGCCTTCGACGAGCAGCTCGACAAAGGCGCGGACGCCCTCCTGGCCGACCTGCGACGCCTGACGCACGCGAACATGGCCGAAGAGGGCGAGCGTTTCCTCGGCGCCCTCGCCGCAGACGCGATCCTGCCCGAGGACTTTTAGGCGTAGCGCTCGACCATGCCGTCCGCCAGCAGGTCGAGGGCCCGCCGGCGATGGTCGGGAAGCCGGACGTCTCCGAGCGCCGCCTTGGCGGCGGCCACGTGATGAAGGGCCTGCTCCCGGGCCTCCCCCAGCGCTCCGGCCATCGCGATGCGGTCGCAGACGGCCTCGGCCTGTGCCGGCTCTGACACGAGCTCGCGCAGGTCCATCGCCGCCAGGGCGGGATCGCGCCGGCGAGCGATGATCAGCGGCAGGGTGACCGTGCCGTCGAGCAGGTCCGTGCCGCGGTGCTTGCCCGTGCGCTCGCTCGGGCCCGAGACGTCGAGCACGTCGTCCAGGATCTGGAAGGCCAGCCCGATGCGCGACCCGAAGCCGGCCAGCGCGGTGGCCGCCTCCGGCGCCGCGTCGCCGAGAAGCGCGCCGAGCCGACAGGCGGAGGCGAACAGGCTGGCCGTCTTCAGCTCGCACCGCTCGAGGTAGCGCTCCTCGGTGACCGAGTCAGACCACGCGTCCGCGCGCTGCACGAGCTCTCCCCGCGCCAGCGCCGAGGACGCCGCCGACAGCGCGCTGACCGCCTCCTTGCTGTTCGTGGAGGCGAGTTCCGCGAAGGCGCGTGAGAAGAGGAGATCGCCGGTGGCCGTGGCGGCATTCCGACCGCCGGCCGCAAACACCGTGGGGCGCCCGCGGCGGAGCGCGGCCTGATCGAGCACGTCGTCGTGCACGAGGGTGGCCATGTGCAGGAGCTCCACCGCCACGGCAGCCGCCACGAGGGCGCTGTGCCCTTCGCCTCCGCACAGGAACACCAGCATCGGCCGCAGCCGCTTTCCGCCGGCCGCCAGCGTGCCCGCCGCGTGACGGCCCAGCTCGGCGCCGTGGCCCTCGGCCACCTCTGACAAGCGAGCCTCGGTGCGGTGCAGCTGACGGGAGAGCTCTGGCCCGCCGGCCTCGAGCACCTGGACCAGCTGCGCGGGAGCGGCGGCGCTCATCGCGGGACGGTGCCAACATGGATTGCGATGATCCCTCCGGCGGTCAGGATCCACTGCACGTCATCGAGGCCCACGGACACGAGCTCGCGCGCGAGCTCGGGCGGACCGGGAAAGCGCCGGACCGAGCTGGGCAGATAGGTGTAGGCCTCGGAATCTCCGGCTAGCCGCCCGAGCGCCGGCACGACGCCGTCGAACCAGACCCGGAAGAACCACGAGAGGGGCGGGCGCTGAGGGGTGGTGATCTCGAGCACCACGACCCTGCCCCCCGGGCGGGTCACCCGCACCATCTCCGCCAGCCCGGCACGGAGGTCTGAGAAGTTGCGCGCCCCGAACCCCACGGTCGTGGCCGCGAACTCTGCATCCCGGTAGGGCAGTGCGAGCGCGTTGGCGGCGTCGAAGCGCAGGCCGGGAGCCTTCTGACGGGCCAGCTCGAGCATGCTCTCCGCGAAGTCCATCCCCACCACCTCGCCGCCGGGCGACACGCGCCGCGAGAGCTCGACGGCCAAGTCGCCCGTGCCGGTGGCCACGTCGAGAGCCCGGTCTCCCGGGCCGAGCGCGGCGAGGTCCGCCGCCCGCTGGCGCCAGCGGCGGTCCATGCCCGCCGTCATGACTGAGTTCATGCGGTCGTACACGCGGGCGATGCGGTCGAACATCGCGCGCACCTGCGTCTCCGGCAACCTCCCACTCGCGCGGAGGGATGCAGCCCGATCGCCTCCCGCAGCGGGCGTCAAGCTACGGCGACTGCGTTCCCTGCCCGCCCTCCGCTCCCTCCTTCTTGAGGGAGGCGATGAAATCGACGAGCGCCTCGAACTGCTCGGGGTTCTCCGCCCGAAGGCTCTCGTAGGACGGCATCGGGGATGTGGGGTTGATGAGCGTCCGCGCGATCGCGTCACGCCCCAGACGATCGCCGATGTCCGACAGGTCGGGGCCCAGCGTGTTGCCGTTCTCCCCGATCTTGTGGCAGCCCAGGCAGCCCGAGGACGCGGTGACCGCCGCGCCGTCCTCGTAAGCCGCCGCGACCGGGATGTCGATCTCGCTCGGCGGGCCCGCCACCGCGCCGATGATGGTGAGGTAGGCCATGGCGGCCACCGTGGCTACCGCGCCGATCATCGCGATCGGGCGCTTGAGCGGATGACGCTCCGGGCTGCGGTCGTAGAAGGGAAGCAGCAGCAGGAGGATCAGGCATATCGTCGGTATGCCGAGGGTGGCCATCAAGACCAGCGATGGCGGCTTGACCACCCGCAGCAGCTCGAAGAGGAAGAAGAAGTACCACTCCGGGCGGGGTGAGTAGGTGGTGGTGGTCGGATCCGCCTTCGGACCGAGCTCGGCGCCCAAGACGATCGCCATCACGATGATGACTCCGAGGGTGATCGCCGCCATCGCGCCATCCTTGGTGACGGCGTAGGGGAAGAAGGGCTTCCCGGCGTTCTTGAGCTGCGAGTACTCCCGGAGGTACTGCTCCTTCTCCTGGGCGTTCACCTAGATGCCTTCACTGTTGAGCGCCTTCTTCTCGGCCTTGAGCCAGGGCGGGGCGGTCGTGCCGAGCTTGGCCACCAGGTAGAGGTGGGCGGCGATCAGGGCGGCGATGAGACCGGGGATCAGCAGCATGTGAAGCGCGTAGAAGCGGCTGAGGCTGGCCGCCCCGAACTCCGCGCCACCGCGCATGAAGTCGGCCAGGTAGGGACCGATGATCGGGGCCGACGCGTTCAGGTTCACCTCGACCGTCGTGGCCCAGAAGGACCGCTGGTCGAACGGGAGCAGGTAGCCGGTGAGGCCCATGGCGAGGGTGAGCACCAGGAGCACCACACCGATGATCCACTGGATCTCGCGCGGATACTTGTACGCGCCGAAGATGAAGGTTCTGGCCAGGTGCAGGAAGATCAGGACGATCATCACCGTAGAGCCCCACCTGTGCATCCCGCGGACGAGCTCGCCGAGGAAGACCTCGTGGGTGATGTACGCCGCCGATTCGTAGGCACGCGCGGGGTCCGGGTTGTAGTACATCGCCAGGAACACTCCCGTCACGGCCTGCGAGACGAAGGCGAACAGGGTGGCCGAGCCGAGCGTGTAGAACCAGTTGGTGCCCTTCGGCACCTTACGGTAGAGGTTGGCGCGAAGGAGCGGGCTGAGGTTGCTTCGCTCGTCGAGCCAGCCGACCACCTGGGCGGTCTTCTCGGTGGCGTCCTCGCGCAACTGGTCGCCCCGGCTGGGCGCTGCGCCGCCGTTCTTCCCGGCGCCGTCGTCCTCCCCTGGCCGGGGCGGAGCCGGTCGCAGGAACTTCGGCAGCGGAGGCGTGAGCTTGCTCACGTGCTCGGCCTCGAGGGATACAGGTATTGCCAGAGCCCGTCGAGGTGGTTCGAGGGGTCCCGGACCGAGAAGCGGCGCAGCTCCGAGTTGAGCGAGAAGCGCTCGCCGACCTCGACACGGCCGTCCCTCACGCGGGTGTAGAAGCGGTCGAGCGGACGCACGGGCGGGCCGCCCTCCACCTTGCCCTCGAAGTCGTAGACGCCACCGTGGCAGGGACACACGAACCGCTTCGAGGCCTGGATGTAGCGCACCGGGCAGCCCAGGTGGGCACACCGGTTGGAGATCGCCACGTAGGGCAGGTCGTCGAGGCCCTTGCTGTCCCGCGCGGGGTTGAACTTGCGGACGTAGACCGTGTGCTTGCCCGCCTCGCCGGCGTCGGCGACCACGTTCATCACCATCGGAACGTAGGTGGTCTCGTTGAAGTCCTCCACCGGTCCCATGTCCTGCCACCTGTCGGGCGTGGTGTCCTCGAGCTGTGGCCCGAGCGCAAAGCCGAGCGCCGGCAGCAGGAACGCGGAGGTGGCCACGCCGCCCACCGCCATCGCGCTGCCGGTCATGAACCTGCGCCTCGTGACGGTCTCGCCTTCGAAGGCGCCCGCCGCACCCTCGTCCATCGTGTAGCGGGGCTTTCGCTTCGAGG
>DASZCV010000183.1:0-3803 GCA_035942755.1 Thermoleophilaceae bacterium | reverse complement strand
CACCGAACCCGAGCAGTCGTAGCCGTCGTCGCGCCAGGCGCCGTGGCCGCCTCCCCACTTGTAGGGGAACTTGGCGCTCGCGTTGCCCGCCTGGATGATCTTCTTGACGGGCTCGGGCGCGTGGTCGGGCGCGACCGCCGTCCCGTCGGGCAGGACCTTCGCGCGAGGCCCGGTCTGAAGGAAGGCCGTGGTGCCCAAGTAGCGCTTGAACTTCTTCAGCTCCGAGCGCGCCTCGCGCAGGTCGGCTTTCACGGCGGCGTCTGAGGGCGCGCCGGGGCTCAGGCCGTCGGCGCGGGCGTCCTTTTCGTCGAACTTGGGCTTCGAGCCCGCGCCGCGCAGCTCGACCACCCGCGGGTGCGATCTTGGGTCGCGGTCCACGTCGGTTGGCGCCCCCTCGCGATCCACGGCATCCGGGGTGAGCACCAGCTCCTGGGAGCGCTCGGCGGTGGCCGGAGCGGCCTCCCCGCCGCCGCTCACCGCTGCGAGGATCCCGCCGCCGGCAAGCACGGCCGCTGCGAGTGCCACGACGGCAGCCCGGCGGCCCGTCACGGCAGGCCGCCTGCCAAGCGCCACCTCACGACGTGGCCCGCTCGGCTCGCTCGGTCTGGTGGCGTTCCTTCCACTCCTCGTAGGGCATGCCGTAGACCATCTCCCGCGCCGCTTCCTTCGAGAGCGAGGCGCCCCGCTCCTCGGCCGCCTCCCGGTACCACCGCGACAGGCAGTTGCGGCAGAACCCTGCCAGATCCATGAGGTCGAGGTTCTGCACGTCGCTCCGCTCCCTTAGATGCTCGGTCAGGCGGCGAAAAGCGGCCGCCTCCGCCTCGGTGCGGGTCCTGTCGTCCATTGGCGCCTACGTTAGCGGTGGAGCGGCCGCGCCGCCTCCTTTGCCAGTATGAGGTCCATGGACGATCGCCCCGAGGTGCACCTGCCCGAGGATCCGACCGGCATCGACGAGCCCCACGACGTGCTGGCCGCCGAGGAGTTCGCCATGCCGAGCCGCTCAGCGGGGGACATCCCGCCCGATCCGACCGGCATCGAGGAGGCCCACGACGTGCTGGCCGCCGAGGAGTTCGCCATGCCCACGGGCGGGGGGACCGGCACGGACTCGGACGGCTTCGATCCCCGCTCGCTCATCCCGGCGGCCGCGGTGGCGGTCCTCCTGCTGGTGCTCGTGCGCCGAGCCCGCAGGCGCTGAGGCGCCGCTACGGGTAGAGCTCGCCGTCCTCGCCGAGGACGAAGATCGCGGTGACCGGGCAGTTGCCCGCCGCCTCGATCACGATGTCCGTGGGCGCCCCGTCCGCATCGATCACGCGCGCCTTGTCCTCGGCGTCGAGCTCGAACACCTCGGGGGCGGTCTCGACGCAGTCGCCGGATCCGATGCAGAGGCCGCGGTCGACCACGATGCGGATGCGGTTCTGCGGCGATAGCTCGTTCGCAGCCACGAGGCCAATCAGCGCTTCCCGCGGCCGTGAAGCAGCTTGAGGACGGCCCCCAGCAGCTTGGAGGTGAGCTTCGAGTAGGGGAACATGAACAGCTCCCGTCTGAGCCCGACGCGAGAGATCACCGACACCTGCCGGCGCGCGTACTTCCTGATGCCGTCCGGTCCGTGACGTGAGCCGAGGCCGGACTGCTTCCACCCGCCCATGGGCGCCTCCAGGACGAAGTAGTTGATCTGGTGCTCGTTCACGTTGGCCACCCCCGACTCCATGCGGGCAGCGATCTCCTCGCCCCGGATCACGTCCTTCGTCCACACAGAGGCCTGAAGCCCGTAGTCGGAGTCGTTTGCCAGCCGCACGGCCTCCTCGGCGTCGGGCACCTTCATGATCGGAAGGGTGGGACCGAAGGTCTCCTCGGTCATGCAGCGCATCGTGTGGTCCACGTCGAGCAACACCGTGGGCTCGTAGAAGCGGCCGGGGCCATCCTTCAGGTGGCCGCCCACCGCCACCCGCGCGCCCTTCGCAACGGCATCCTTCACATGGGAGTCCACCATGTCCGCCTGCGGCGCGAACGTGACGGCTCCCACGTCCACGCTGCCCGGCCCGGCCGGGACGCCCTGCCGGAGCTTGCCGACCTTCTGGCTAACGAGCTTGACGAATTCGTCGTAGACGGGCTCCTCCACGTACACGCGCTCGACCGAGATGCAGGTCTGGCCGCCGTTTTGCATCGAGTACCACGTTGCCGCGTTTGCGGCCTTCTCGAGGTCGGCGTCCCGTAGCACGATCATCGGGTCCTTGCCGCCCAGCTCGAGGCTGACCGGCGTCAGCGTGCGCGCCGCGCGCTCGGCCACCTTCCTTCCCGTGGCCGTCGAGCCGGTGAACATCACGAAGTCCACGTGGTCGATCAGCTCCGCGCCGACGTCTCCTGGACCGGTGACCACCTGGTAGACGTCGGCAGGCAGCCCACACTCCTCCAGCATCTCAACCATCAGCAGGGACGTGAGCGGGGTGATCTCCGACGGCTTCAGGATCACCGCGTTGCCGGCGGCAAGCGCCGGGATGCAATCCCCGAAGGAATTCGTGAGCGGGTAGTTCCACGGGCCGATCACCCCCACCACGCCCAGCGGGCGGTAGCGCACCACCACCCTCTTGCCCGTCAGCGTGGGAGAGCTGACGCTCACGCGCTCGTCGGCCAGGAACCTCGGGGCGTTCTTCGCCCAGAACCCGAACGCCGGCGCGGCGTAGCCGATCTCGGCGATCTGGGCGTCCTCGTAGGTCTTGCCCGTCTCGGAGACGATCGTGTCGATCACTCGACGGGAGTTGTCGAGTAGCCACTTCTGGGCGCGCAGCAACACCTGCGCGCGGCCGTCGTAGCCCATGGCCTCCCAGCCCGGTTGCGCGGCGCGTGCCCGGGAGGCCACCTCGCGCACATCGGCGGCGGTCATCCTGGCCACCGTGCCCACGACCTTACCCGTGGCCGGGTTCTCGACCTCGATCTGCTCGCCCGCCTCGCCATTGGCGGCGAAGGGGATGGGGCTCTTCACTCCGGTCTCGGCCAACGTCCTGTCCTCCTGGGTTGCCCCGTGAAGCTTGTCATGCCGGGTCACGCACCCCCGTACCGCGATCCGCGCGCGACCGGCGGAAGGTCAAGGCATACCCGGTAGCGCCCGTGTCGAAGCGGAGCGACCACGCCATCTTTTCCGCCACATGTAGGCTCGGCGCGTGGCCACGCTCGACCTCGGCGGATCGACCCTGTACTACGAGGAGCATGGCGCCGGAGAGCCGCTCCTTTGCATCATGGGCCTGGCCGCAGACACACTGGCGTGGACCCTTCAGGTGCCGGCCTTCGCCCAGAGGCACCGCACGATCATCTTCGACAACCGGGACGTCGGTCGGTCCTCCCAGGTCGAGGGGTCCTACGAGATGGCCGACATGGCGGGGGATGCCCTGGCCCTGGCCGACGCCCTGTCACTCGAGAGCTTCCACCTGCTCGGGGTCTCGATGGGAGGGGCGATCGCCCAGGAGGTCGCACTGGGCTCGCCCGCGCGGGTGCGCACGCTCACGCTGGCGGTGACCTTCGCCGGCGGCGGGGCCTACGCACGTGCGCTCGCGGAGAACTGGGGCGCCCGTGCGATGAAGCTGACGCGGGAGGAGCGGATGGACGAGCTGCTGCTGCTCACCCTCTCCGAGGGCTTCTACGAGACCGTCGGGGCCGTCGACTTCGTACGCAGGATGACGCTTCAGAACCCCAACCCGCAGCCGCCCGAGGCCTTCCGGCGCCAGCTCGAGGCAAGCAGCCGGTTCGACGCGCGGGAGCGGCTGCGCACACTGACGATGCCGGTACACGTGATCGGGGCAGAGCACGAC
>DASZCV010000182.1:0-8561 GCA_035942755.1 Thermoleophilaceae bacterium | reverse complement strand
TCTCGTGGGCGTGTCCTCCGCCAAGGCGCTGGCTGCGGCGCGCGGGTTGCCACTGGTGGCCGTGGACCACCTGCACGGGCACGTCGTAGCCGGCACGCTCGCCCCGGACCCCCTCGAGGCTCCCTACCTGTGCCTCGTGGCCAGCGGGGGGCACACCTTCATCGCGCGCGTGGATGACCCGGCGGAGTACACCCTGCTCGGCTCCACCCTCGACGACGCCGCAGGTGAGGCCTTCGACAAGGGCGCGCGGCTCCTGGGCCTTCCATACCCCGGTGGGCCGGAGCTGGACCGGCTGGCACGAGACGGCGACGGCGAGGCATTCCGGTTCCCGCGCTCGGCGCCCGCCACGACGGCGGGTAGCGACCTCGACTTCAGCTTCAGCGGCCTGAAGACGGCACTGCTCTATCGGATCCGCGACCTCGGCGAGGTGGAGGCAGGGCGCCGTCGCGCGGACCTGGCAGCCTCCTATCAGCGCGCGATCGTCGAAGCCCTGACCGCACGGGTGATGCAGGCGCTCGAACGCGAGCGGCTCCCGCGACTGGCGATCGGCGGTGGCGTGGCCGCCAACTCCGAGCTGCGCGAGCGGCTGACGGCGATCTGCGACGAAGCGGGGGTGCGCATCTCGGTTCCGCCCGTGGAGCTGTGCACCGACAACGCGGCGATGATCGGGGCCGCGGCCCGCTTCACGCCGGCTATTCCCTTCCCCGAGTACCTGGATTTCGACGCGGCGGCGCGCCTGACGTGACGCGCGTGACCCTCTACGGCAAGCCCGGCTGCTGCCTCTGCAGCGAGGCCAGGGAGGTCGTGACGGCTGTGCGCGCGAGGCTGCCCTTCGAGCTCGAGGAGGTCGACGTGTCCCTCGACCCCTCGCTGCACCGGCGCTACGGCGAGCGGATTCCCGTCCTTGCAGTGGACGGCGAGGACGCGCTCGAGCTGAGGGTCGACGCCGCGGCGCTAGAACGACTGCTCGGTAGAGTGAACGCGTGAGCTTCAGCCAGCCACGGCCCCCCCGGGGCGAGGCAGAGGAACTCGCGCCCGCGCGCTTGTCGCTCGGCGTGGCGGCGCGCCTCTCACGCTACCTCCAGGTCCTGACCCAGGCCCGGAAGATGGGCAAGGGCACGATCTCCTCACAGGAGCTGGCCGACTACACGCACGTCAACCCGACCCAGATCCGGCGCGACCTGTCGGGCTTCGGCAAGTTCGGCAAGCGTGGGGTGGGCTACAACGTGGACTCGCTGGTCTCGCAGATCCGCAAGATCCTCAGGACGAGCGGTCAGCACAACATCGCGCTCTTCGGGGCGGGACGCCTGGGCCAGGCGATCGCGGGGTCGGAGATCTTCGCCGACCACGGCTTCCGGGTGGTCGCCGTGTTCGACATCGATCCCCGCAAGATCGGGAAGCGCGTGAACGAGCAACTCGTGGTGCGCGCGTCGAACGACCTCGCCAAGTTCGTCCAGGAGGACGAGATCGTGGTCGGTGTCATCGCCGTGCCCAACGAGGCGGCGCAGGAGGTGGCCGACGAGCTCGTGGCGGCGGGCGTGAAGATCATCTTCAACTACTCGGAGACCCTCCTGCACGTCCCGCCCGAGGTCACCGTCCATACGTCGAGCCCGGCCGTGGACCTCCTCTACGCCCTCTACTTCTACCTGACCTGATGCTGGACATGACCCGTGCCCGGGAGGCCTTCGAGGCCTCGCAGGACTTCACCGTGGGCCTCGAGGAGGAGTTCGCGATCCTCGACGCCCGTACCCGATCGCTCGAGCACCGCTTCGAGGAGCTGAGGGACGCCGGGCAGGGCGACGAGGTGCTGCGGGACGCCGTGGCGGGTGAGCTGATCGAGTCCGAGATCGAGATCCGGTCCGGCAAGGGGGAGACCCTGGGCGAGGCCTGTGCGCGCCAGCGCGAGGCCCGCGTGCGGCTGTTCGGCCTGGCCGAGAGTCGCGGGCTGGCTCTGGGCGCCACGGGAACCCACCCCTGGAGCAGCTGGCAGGAGCAGCGGATAATCGACACCGACCACTACCGGCGCGTGGAGGAGGGCCTGCAGTACGTGGCCCGGCGCAACAACACGTTCCGCCTGCACGTGCACGTCGGGGTGCGCGGCGCGGACCGCGCCATCGCCGTCTGTGACCGGCTGCGGCCCGTGCTGCCCGACCTGCTGGCGATCTCGGCCAACTCGGTGTTCCTCGACGGCCGCGACTCCGGGCTTCACTCCGCCCGCACGCAGATCTTCACCAAGAGCTTCCCCCGCTGCGGCATTCCCGACGCCTTCGAGGGCTTTGACGCCTACGCGGACTACGTGAACTTCCTCGTGCGGACCAACTCCATCGTCGAGCACACCCAGCTCTGGTGGAGCGTGCGGCCCCACCATTCGTTCGGAACGGTGGAGATCCGGATCTGCGACGCGCAGTCGAACGGCGACGACTCCACCGCGCTCGCCGGCCTCATCGTGGCCTGTGCCGCCCAGGCCGCCATCGATCACGACGATGGCGTGGCGTTCGACCACCCGCCGAGGAGGCTCGTGGAGGAGAACCTCTGGCGCGCGCTGCGGTACGGCCTCGACGGGAGGCTCATCGATCTCGAGCGTGGCGAGGAGTTCCCCGCGGCGGCGGCCTGCGACCGCCTTCTCAGATGGACCGCTCCCGCGCGCGCGGCGCTCGGCATCGAGCCCGCCCTGCCCGCTCTGAACGGCGCACAGCGACAGCGTCGCGCTCTGGCCGAGGGTGTGGCGATGGAGGAGATATTCGCCGCCGAGGTGGGGGAGACCCAACGCACATATGCCCGAGCCGAGGTGAGGAGCTGATCATGCACGAGGAGTCACGAGAGCCAAGCGAGGAGGAGCTGCGCGCAGCCTTCGAGGAGCAGTTGCGCCAGGTCAGCGTCGAGGACGTGATCCTCCAGACGGTCGCCACGCTGGTGAACCTGGGGGCGCGTAGGCTCGCCCTGATTCCGGAGCCCGGCGAGGACCCGGCCGCGGCGCGCGACGTGCCCCAGGCCCAGCTGGCGATAGAGGGCGCCCGGGCGCTGGCCCCTCTCTGCCCCGAGGGCCACCAGGAGTCGATTCGCCAGGCGCTCTCCCAACTCCAGATCGCCTTCGCCCGGGAGGCCGAGGCGGGCCGGGGACCGACTGGCGAGCCCGAGCCGGCCGCCCCTCCCGCCGACGCTCCGCGAGACCCGGGCGCTCCATCGTCGCCGGCCGAGCCAACGGAGGCCGAGCGGGCCAAGGCCCGCTCGAAGATCTGGACTCCGCCCGGAACATGACCTCCGTACCTTCGGCGAGGTTGCGCTCCTACGTCTCGCATTGCGCCATTTGAGGTAGCCGTGCGGGTTCCCTCCGACAACTCGATAGACTGCGCGCGCTCCTGTTCCGGGCGGTGCCGTTAATCGGGCCCCAGCCAGACGACCTCCGCGCTTCGGCACTGTCGAACGCGATCGTCCGCTAGCACCCCGGGGCCCCGCCCCCGAGGACCCCCCGGCCCTCTCAGACCGAACCCCATCCGGAGGACATTTCCCCTTGACCGACTTTCTGACCGACTACGGGATCATCGTGGCCCTGGCATGCGCGGGCGCTGCGGTGCTCTACGGGCTCTTGACCACGCGCTGGCTGCTGGCCAAGTCACCGGGCAACGAACGCATGCAGGAGATCTCCGCGGCGGTGCAGGAGGGTGCCGGCGCCTACCTGACGCGCCAGTACCAGATCATCGGCATCGTGGCCGTGGTCCTGGCTGTAGTCCTGGCGATCGGCCTGGACATAGAGACCGCGATCGGCTTCGCGATCGGGGGCGCCTTCTCTGGAGCGGCGGGCTTCATCGGCATGAACGTGTCGGTTCGCGCCAACACGCGCGTGGCCGAGTCCGCCCGCGGAGGGGTCGGTGCGGCGCTCGACGTGGCCTTCAAGGGCGGAGCCATCACCGGCCTGCTCGTGGCTGGGCTGGCGCTGCTCGGCGTGGCGGGCTACTACGGAGTGCTGCTGCTCGCGGGGGTCGAGGAGAAGGACGCGATCGACGCCCTCGTGGGTCTCGGCTTCGGCGGCTCCCTGATCTCCGTGTTCGCGAGGCTCGGCGGCGGCATCTTCACGAAGGCCGCCGACGTGGGGGCGGACATCGTCGGGAAGATCGAGGCCGGCATCCCCGAGGACGACCCGCGCAACCCCGCGGTGATCGCCGACAACGTGGGCGACAACGTGGGCGACTGCGCCGGCATGGCCGCCGACCTCTTCGAGACGTACGCGGTCACCGCCGTGGCAGTGATGCTGCTCGGCGTGCTGACCTTCGACGAGATCGGCGCCGCGTCCGTGTACCCCCTCGTGATCGGCGGCGTCTCGATCGTCGCCTCGATCATCGGCACCTTCGCCGTCAGAAGCGCCGCGGGCAACGTGGAGCGTGCGCTCTATCAGGGCCTGATCGTGTCAGGAGTGCTCGCGGCCCTCGCCTTCCTGCCGGTGACCCTCTGGCTGATGGACGACCTGACCTTCGGTGAGGACGTGTCCCCGCTCCTGACCGGCGGCGGCGGCGTGGCCTCCGGGCTCGACTTCTACCTGTGCACGCTCATCGGCATCGGCATCACGGCGGCTCTCTTCGTGATCACGGACTACTACACCTCGACCCGCTTCCGCCCCGTGCGCACCACCGCACAGGCCTCCCAGACCGGTCACGCCACGAACATAATCCAGGGCCTGGCGCAGGGCTTCCAGTCCACAGCCGCACCGGCGATCGTGCTCGCACTCGGGATCCTCGCCGCCAACGAGCTGGCCGGCATCTACGGCATCGGCGTTGCCGTGATGGCGCAACTCTCGCTCACCGGGCTGATCGTGGCCCTGGACGCGTTCGGGCCGATCACCGACAACGCCGGCGGTATCGCCGAGATGGCGGAGCTCCCGCAGGACGTGCGGGACGTGACAGATCCGCTCGACGCCGTGGGCAATACCACGAAGGCGGTCACCAAGGGGTATGCGATCGGCTCGGCCGTGCTCGCCGCGCTGGTCCTGTTCGCGGCGTTCATCGAGGAGCTGCGCGAGGAGGCGCGCTCCGAGGGCAAGCTCGGCGAGCTCACCGCAGGAGTCTTTGACATCTCCAACCCAGAGGTCCTGATCGGCCTGCTCATCGGCGGCATGATGGTCTACCTCTTCTCAGCGCTCTCGATCGAGTCGGTCGGGCGCGCCGCCGGAGGCGTGGTGGACGAGGTTCGGCGCCAGTTCAAGGAGAAGCCCGGGATCATGAAGGGCACCGAGAAGCCCGACTACAAGCAGTGCGTGGCCATCGTGACCACCGCGGCCCAGAAGCAGATGATCGCACCGGCGCTGATCCCGATCGTCATCCCGGTGGTCGTGGGGCTGCTTTCCTTCCAGGCGCTCGGCGGGCTGCTCATCGGAGTCATCGTGGTCGGGTTCTTCGCGGCCGTCTCGATGACCTCGGGCGGCGGCGCGTGGGACAACGCGAAGAAGCTGATCGAGGATGGCGAGTACGGCGGCAAGGGCTCGAGCGCCCACGAGGCGTCCGTCACCGGCGACACCGTCGGCGACCCGTACAAGGACACGGCGGGCCCCGCGATCAACCCGATGATCAAGGTGGCAAACATCGTCGCGATCCTCATCATCCCCTTCCTCGTGTAGCGGGCGGCGGTGCCCTCGTCTGTGGCGGCGGAGCCGGGGTTCTCCGCCGCGGATCCGTATGCGGTCGGGCTGCTGTTCCTCGGCATCGCCGTGTTCGCGGCCGTCGGAGCGCTCTCCCACCAGCACGAACGTGCGTTCTCGGCGAGCCTCGTGTACCTGGGTCTCGGCCTGCTCGCGGCCGTGGGAATCGAGCTGCTGGATGTAGGCTGGGTCGACCCGCTGCGCAACAGCGAGCTCATCGAGCGCGCGAGCGAGATGGCGGTGGTCGTTGCCCTCTTCGCCACCGGCCTGAAGCTCGACCGCGAGCTCTCCGCCGCCGGCTGGAGGCACGTCGCCCGGCTCCTGCTCGTGGCCATGCCTCTCACGATCGCCGCGGTGGCCCTCTTCGGCACGGTGGTCATGGGCCTCTCGCTCGGAGCGGCGATCATGCTCGGAGCGGTCCTCGCCCCCACCGATCCTGTGCTCGCCGGCGATGTCGGAGTGGGGCCCCCGGGAGAGGAGGATGAGAGCGAGCCCAATTTCGCGGTCACCGGTGAGGCGGGCCTGAACGACGGGCTCGCCTTCCCGTTCGTCTTTCTGGGCCTGTTCGTGGCCCAGCAGGGCGGCACGGACTGGCTGGGCCGGTGGCTTGCGGCAGACGTGCTCTACGGCATCGCCGTGGGGGTGGGCATCGGCGTGGCCGCCGGGTACTCGATCGCCGCCGGGGCGGTGTGGTTGCGGGACCGCGACCTGCTCGCCCCCGACCTCGACGGGTGGCTTGCCGTTGCGGCGGTGCTCACGATCTACGGGCTCACCGAGGTGGCGGGCGCCTATGGGTTCCTCGCAGCGTTCGCGGGCGGCCTCGCCTTCCGCCGCTACGAGCACGACCACGAGTACAACCGGCGAGTGCACGACGGCGCCGAGATAGTGGAGAAGTTCTCGGAGCTCGCCCTCATCCTCCTGCTCGGGAGCATGGTCACCCTGAGCGCACTCGACGAGCCCGGCGCCGCAGGTTGGCTGCTCGTGCCGTTCCTGCTGCTGGTGGTGCGACCGCTGTCGGTCACGGCCGCCCTGCTGCGCTCGGGCATGGCCCGGGAGGAGCGCTCGTTCCTGCGCTGGTTCGGCGTGCGCGGGATCGGCTCGCTCTACTACGCGGCTGTCGTGGTCGCCGCGGGGGTGCTGCAGCCGGACGAGGCCTCCACCATCTTCTGGACCACCGCCGCGTGCGTGATCGCATCCGTGGTCATTCACGGCGTGACCGCCGATCCGCTCGCGCGGCGATGGCTGGCGCCGGTCTTTGAGGGCTCAGGCGGCAGGGGATCCTGAGCCTGCCGTGGGTCGGCGACGGCACGGGCGGCGGCCCGCTCGACGCGTTTTGCATGTGGTGGGTGCAGAAAGCGTGGAGGGCGGCTCAGTTGTGTTTTCCACAAGGGAAAGCACGGTCGAGCCGCAGTCAGGCGGGCGCGGCGCCGGCCTCCTCGGGGGGTCCGTTCGGACAAGGCGCCGTAGCAGCGGCGGGGCGGCCAGCGTCGTGAGGATCGACATCCCCACGATGACTGCGAAGAGCTCGTCGTCGATCACTCCGATGAACACGAAGAAGAACGGCGGGAAGAACGCGTAGAGCGGGGCGATCTCCTCCTCGATCGGGTGCTGCTCCTTGGTCTCGGCCACCATCATCCATGCTCGTAGCGGGCTCGTCCCCGCGCAGCGCGCCGAGGGCATAGCCGCCGGCGAAAGGCAGGATCACGCCGAGCACCCCTACCGTCAGCGCCGCGCGCCCGACCTCGCGCAGCTCGGTTATGCGCGTCTCGAGGCCGACCCAGAAGAGCAGGAACACCACACCGAGCTCGGCAAAGACCTCGAGCACCTCCCCCGGCTCCACGATTCCGAGGGCGGCCGGACCCACGATCACCCCGGCCAGGATCTCTCCAACGATGGCCGGCTGCCCGATTCGCTTGAACAGCTCGTCGCCCAGCTTGGCGGCGAGCAGCACCACGAAGAGGTCGGTGAGCACTCCGGCCACCTCGACGGAGGCGGCCATCGGCACCGCATCGGTCACGGGGCTGCGTCGAGCACGAGCTCCGCCAGGCGCCGGAAGAAGTCATGACGGGTAATGACCCCGACCACCTTGCCGTCCTCGCAGACCGGGAGCACAAGGCTTCGGTGGTGAAGGAAGGTTTCGGCGATCTGGCTGTCGGAGGCGTCGCTTGGCACCTCCACGTGCTCGGTGAACATGTGGCGGGATACAGGCTCGGACGCGCAGCCCGCGCGCTTCTCGAGCGCCTCGTCAAGGCTCTTGCGCACGAAGCTCGCCGAGCGCAGCTGGCCGAAGTAACCCGGGAACAGCGCCTCCATGAACTCCCCCTCGCCGAACACCCCCGCCAGCCCGCCGTCGCGTTCGATTACCGGCACGGCGGGCAGCCCGCTGTCGGCCATGGCCTGCACGGCGGCTCGGATCGGATCGTCGACGTGTACCTGCGGGGCATCCCGCACCAGCGATTGCGTGATGCTGCGTGGGCTCAAGGGGTCCCCCTCCCGGGAAGGTTTGGCGGGGATGCCGAATCTTTCGCATCACCTACCGATTTGGCAAGGATCCGAATCTCTCGCATCATTTACGGTCTCAGCCTGGATCTCACAGGTAGCGCAGGGCAATGTAGGCGGTGGCGAGGGTCATCGAGACCAGGGTGGCCGGCACGCCCGCCCGCAGGAAGGCCATGAACGTGACCGGGGTGCCGGCCTTGCTGGCCATGCCGGCGGCGGCCACGTTGGCGGCCGCCGCGATCAGCGTGAAGTTGCCGCCGAAGCAGGCGCCGAGCGCCAGCGCCCACCAGTAGGCGTCGTCACCCGCATTGCCAGCCTGGAGCTCCTGGACCACCGGCACCATCGTGGCGGTGAAGGGGATGTTGTCCACCACCCCTGAGCCGATCGCCGAGATCCAGGTGATGCCGAGCAGCTCGGCGGTGCGGTCGCCGTT
>DASZCV010000181.1:0-1779 GCA_035942755.1 Thermoleophilaceae bacterium | reverse complement strand
GTATGTACCCCGGAGAGCTGCCACCAATCGCCGATGCCGACCGGCAGGCCTCGACCTGCGCTCGACGCCTGAGGTGGCCGCTGCCATCGAGGGCGAGCGCGTCCAATCAGAGCGTCGCGCTAAGGTCCGGCGGTGGCCGAGCAGGATCCACCGCCGCAGGAAGAGGAAGACGGTGGCGCCCTCCTTGCGCGCATCTCCAACGAGATGGTCCGCGCCCAGAAGGAGTTCTTCGGCAAGGGACCCACGAAAGCGAAGTCCTACATGCTCGATGACATGCTCATCATCGTCATGCGCGGCGGCATGACCACCGCGGAGAAGACGATGCTGGACTTCGGGCATCCCGACCAGGTGCGGCAGTTTCGGCAACTCTTCGAGAACTCGATGACCGAGCGCCTGACCGGCAAGATGGAGGAGCTGACCGGCCGCAAGATCCTCACCTACCAGTCGCAGATCCTGTTCGAGCCCGATGTGGTGGTGGAGATCTTCGTATTCGACTCCGAGGGAAGCAGCGATGCCATCGAGGCCACGGCAGAGGGTCAGCTCGAGGATTCCGAGCAGGGGGTGGCAACCGACGAGGCCGCCCTCGACTCGCCCGCCTCGAGTGGGGAATAGGCGGGCGCAATCCCCGCGGTACCTACCGCGCGCGAACGCTCGGCTCGCGGCTCACCCGCCGGACCTGTGCGTCGAACCGGCGGCTAGCGCGCCGGTCACGCCCCTCACGACGAGCCGTCCAGGACGCTCGGCGGCCAGATGAGGACGTCCTGTCGGGCGGAGAAGTGCAAAAGCGCGTCGCCGTCCGGAAGCTCGAGCCCGAGCCCCGCGGCCATCGAGTTGTGGCGCCAGTCCGCCTCGGCGCTCTGCAGCGGCCACGGAGGGTGGTGGATGTCGGCTCGATGCATCCGTCGGCGCTCATCGAGGGTGTAGAGGCAGTAGCGCTCGGCGAGGAAGGCCTCGATGGACCCGGGCGCGGCGGCCTGCGGCGGTCCGGTCGGCTGGTAGTGCAGGTCGAGGTCCGCCGGGGGGCCATCACTTGACACGCGCTCGCTGCGGAACTCGATCGCCCCTTGCCGCTGATGCTTCTGCATGCGGGCGCGAAAGTACGGAAGCCGGTAGACGCGCCGGGCGGACGCCACGGCGAGCCTGCTGGCGGCGTCGAGGCTCAGGAAGTAGATCCCGGGCTTGTCCTCGATCGTGGTGTAGGTGCGGACGTTCACCTCGGGAAACGAGGTCAGCCCCGGGATGTGCGGGGTGGCCCGGACGCGGTGGGTCGCAACCCGAAAGGGCGTGACTCCGAGCCAGGCGCTGCCCTCGAACGTGTCGATCGGCAACTCGGGTGGGACGAGGGGGCGAAGTGCATGCAGGGGCAGGCGCCAGTGCGCGAAGAGCAGGGTCTCCCAGGTCTGGCCGATCAACCACTGGCGCCGGGGGAGCGCCCACGGGCGGTGATCTCGTTCCTCGAGCAGGCGCTTGGGACCGATCAAAGGGGATGCACTGCCGCTCATGAAGCCTGCATCTCCCGTCGAGCCGGCCGCAAACAACCAGGGCAGCGTATGATGAATGGCCGCTGGAGCAGGAGAAACCGAGGCGCCCCGGCGCCGTCGTGACCACCAGGAGGGGCATGAGCGAGCATGTAATCGAGGGATCTCCCACGGGCGCGGTCAGCGAGGTGGAGCGCTACGAGATCCGCTTTCCAAGCGGAAACGACCACGACCAGGATCAGGAGTGGTGCGAGGTACAGGGCGACGGGGACGTGCGCCGCATGCGCTTCCACGACTACGC
>DASZCV010000180.1:0-10450 GCA_035942755.1 Thermoleophilaceae bacterium | reverse complement strand
GGTCAGGGATCAGCGGTTCCTACGTGCTGGGCGCTCACGCCGATCAATTCGGACGACGTGGGTTAGATTCTCGCCAACCGAAGGAACCCGTGACCAGGAGAGAGGGTTGGACACCAGCCGCCTGAAGTCGCTGCCGCTGTTCGAAGGCGTCCCGGATGAGGACGTGGAGAAGATCTCACCCTTCGTGAGCGAGGTCTCGGTGTCCGCGGGCAAGCACCTCGTGGAGGAGGGCGACTACGCCTATGAGTTCATGGCGATCGAGGAGGGAACCGCCGAGGTCCGGCGCGGAGACCGGATACTCGCCGAGCTCGGTCCGGGGGACTTCTTCGGCGAGATGGGCCTGATCGACTCGGAGCGGCGCAACGCCACGGTGATCGCCAAGACCGGCCTGCGGCTGATCACCCTCGACCGGTGGGACATGAAGCGGCTCGAGAAGGCGATTCCAAGCGCGGCGGCCAAGATCCGCGAGACGGTCGAGAAACGGCGCGGGACCTAGCCCCGTGGCCGGCAGGATCGTCGTCTTCGGCGCCACGGGTTACACGGGCAGGCTCACCGCCGAGGCTCTTGGCGCCCGCGGGCAGCGGGCCGCTCTTGCCGGACGCGACGCCGCTCGACTCGCCGAGCTGGCCGCCGAGCTCGGCGGTGGCCACGACATCGCCGTGGCGGACGTGGGCGAGCCGGCCACCGTGCGCTCACTAGTAGGCCCCGGTGACGTGCTCGTGAGCACGGTGGGTCCGTTCGCGAAGTGGGGGGACGCCGCGGCCGAGGCCGCGATCGGGGGCGGCGCCCACTACATCGACTCCGCCGGCGAGCCGCCGTTCATCAGGCGCGTGTTCGAGCACCATGGGCCGGCCGCCGTGCGGGCGGAGGTGGGGATGCTCACCGCGTTCGGTTACGACTGGGTGCCGGGCAACCTGGCGGGAGCCCTTGCGCTGCGCGATGCCGGCGACGCCGCGGTGCGGGTGGACACCGGCTACTTCATCACCGGCAGCGCCGGCGCCGGCTCGATGAGCGGGGGCACCCGCGCGTCCCTCATAGGGGCGGTGGGCGCTCCCAGCTTCGCCTGGCGCGGGGGGGCGCTGCGAACGGAGCGCGCAGCCGCCCGGGTGCGGACCTTCGGGGTCCGGGGCAGGGACCGTGCGGCGATCTCGGCTGGATCGTCCGAGCACTTCGCTCTTCCACGGCTGCATCCGGGGCTGCTCGAGGTGAACACCTACCTCGGCTGGTTCGGTCCCCTGTCGCGTGCCATGCCGGCGGCTTCCCTGGCGGGCTCGGCCGTCTTGGGGGTGCCGGGAGTGAGGGCGCTCTACAGGGTCGCCGCCGACCGCCTGGTGAAGGGCTCGACCGGAGGCCCCGGCGAAGCGCAGCGAGCCGGGAGCGGCTCGCACATCGTCGGTATCGCCTACGACGGGGCGGGACGGGAGCTCTCGGAGGTCCATCTGAGCGGAGTGGACGCGTACACCTTCACCGGGCGCATCCTCGCCTGGGGTGCCGAGCGCGCCGCCGCCGGAGCGCTGAAGGGCACCGGGGCGCTCGGCCCGGTCGACGGCTTTGGCCTCGATGCGCTCGAGGCCGGTTGCGCCGAGGCCGGCATCGCCCGCGCGTGAGGCGGTGCGGCTCTCGCGTGACCCAGCGGCCCGCCGGCGATTGCTCGTGCTCTGTGCCGTGGGCGGGGCGGCGGCGCTCGCGGGCGCCGTGATGGGCTCGCGCGCCGGTGAGGGCGATCGCGGTGAGGGTGCGGCACCGGGACGCCGGTCCGTCCCGGCGGGTGCCGAGCGCCGGGGAGACCCGGCCGCCCGGCTGGCGCTCGAGCGCCAGGTGGGGCAGCTGCTCGTGATGAGCTTCGACGGAGTCGAGGCACCCGAGTACATACGCCGCCGGCTGCGCCGCGGCGAGGGCTCGGGCGTGATCCTGTTCGGCAAGAACGCTGCTGACGAAAGCTCCGTCAAGGCCCTCACCGGAGCGCTCCAGCGGGAGGCCGGCGGCGGGGCCCTTCTCGCCACCGATCAGGAGGGCGGCTCCATCCGCAGCCTCGGCTTCGCCCCGCCCCGGTCCTCGCAGGGAGCGCTCGGCGATCCCGCCTCGGCCCGTGCTTCGGCGTCCCAGGGCGCGCGGGCTCTGCGCGCGGCGGCCCTCAACGTGAACCTCGCCCCGGTGGCCGACGTGGCGCGGGCGGGCTCGGTGCTCGCGGGCCGCGCCTACCCGGGGGATGCCCGCGCGGTCAGCCCGCTGGTGGGCGTGGCGGTGCGCGCGCACGGCGGCGAGCGGGTGGGGGCCACCGCCAAGCACTTCCCGGGACTCGGGCGGGCGAGCGAGAACACCGACGACGCGCCGGTCACCATCGACGCCTCACGCCCCGAGCTCGAGGGCTCCGACCTCGTGCCCTTCCGCGCGGCCATAGATGCCGGCGTGCCGCTCGTGATGTCCTCGCATGCCCTCTATCCGGCCTACGACCGGGACCGGATAGCCTCGCAGTCCCCGGTGGTGCTGCGGGAGCTGTTGAGAAGGCAGATGGGCTTCCGCGGCGCAGTGATCACGGACAGCATCGAAGCCCGGGCGGTGCTCGCGCGCTCGGGCGTGGCGGTAGCGGCCGAGCGCGCCGTCTCCGCGGGCTCGGATCTCGTCCTGATGACGGGCTCCGGGAGCTGGAACCAGGTCTATCCGCACCTGCTGCGCCGCGCGCGCAGCTCCGCCGGTTTCCGCGCGCGAGTGCGTGAGGCTACAGGCCGGGTGCTGGCGCTCAAGCGGCGACTGGGGCTGCGCGTGCCGGGCCCGGAGTGAGCGTGGCTCAGTTGCGCGAGGTCTGCAGCTCGAGCTCCCGGACGCGCTGATCGAGCTCCCTCACGAGGCGCGCGAGCGCGGCCACGTCCAGGCTCTCCGGCGAGGGCGACGCGCATCCACACGCGCCCTGCTCACCCTGGGGCGCCTCCGCTGTGGTGGTGGCGGTCGAGCATCCACACTGGCAGGCCAAGGAGATCACCTCTCTGATCGACTGGTTCAGTTGGCGAGCCTCAGGTTAGACCTGCCACCCGGGTGTCAGGTCAAGGGCTGAGTCTGCGGGGCATCGATGTCACCCCGCCGTCAAGCCTGAGGCGCGGCCCCCGCACGGTCTGGCGCTGGCAACGGTTTACGTGAGCGCTGTGCTCCGAGTCGTTCCCGTGAGGTGGGGCGAAGCTCCCGTCCGGTCATGCTCCGAGAGGTAGGGAGCGGTCGAGCGTGGCGGCACGGCGCAGCCGACCAGGAGCACGGTGGTGCCCGGCACCTCGCGGCCCGCCGCGCAGATCGCCAGCCCTCCGACCCGCAGGAGCGCTCCCCAAGGCCGCGCCCTGACCGCCGGCCTTCGGGCCTTGCCGAACACGGCGAGGAGAGAGACGGCGACCCCGAGTCCGTATCGGGTGCAAAGCGCCCAGCACCCGGCGCGGGGCAGCCGCCCCGCCCTGCCGCCTGACACCGCGACGGTGCCGAGGAACGCAAGATCGGCGGTCGTATCCAGATCACGGCCGAGTCGGGTACGCCCACGACTCCGGGCAAGGGCGCCGTCGAGCCAATCGGTCAGGCCCCCGATGAGGATCACCGCCGGAAGGCCCGCCTGGGAGCGCGTCAAGGCGGGGACGGCCGGGACCATCCAGAAGCGGGTGAGGGTCACGGCGTCCGCTGGGGACAACCGCTCCCGTGGCTGGCCGTCACCTCCTTCCGCCATGCCGAGATGCCAGTCCAGCATCCGCCACACCGACCACCACCAGAGCAGCCCGGGGGCGATCCGGAGGTGGACGGTGCCGGCCCTCCGGCTCAGCAGGCATGCCGCCATCCAGCCAACCGCGCCCAGCGTCCCCCATGCGCCCGCCTGGCGGGCCATTGGAAGGCGCTGCCGGCGGGCCTCGCCCGAGCGCTCGAGCGAGCTGCGCAGGAACTCGAGCCACGCAGAGGGACGGTAGCCGCCGCGACGGAGCTCCGACAGCGACTCTGCGGTCCACCGCTCTCCCTCGGTGAGGGGGCGGGGCGAGTAGATCTCGGCCTGGCACACGGCGATGCCGGAATCGGAGGTGACACCCGGCCTCACGCGTGCCAGCGTAGCCTCCTGAGCATGCGTCGATGGGCAGCCCTACTCACACCGGCCGCCGGTCTCGCCGGCGGGTACCTACTCATCGTCCGCGGCGCGCTCACGCTCGATTTGGGCATCGGGCGCCGACTGCGGGCGCTCGGTCCGATCACGCGTACGATCGCAGCGCCGCCCGAGACGGTTTTCGACGTGATCGCCGGCCCCTATCTCGGCCGTACACCCAGGGCGATGCAGGCCAAGCTCGAGGTGCTCGAGCGCGGCAGTGACATGGTGCTGGCGGCCCACTACACGCAGGCTGGTCGGCTCACCACGACTATGTCGAGACCGTCCGCTTCGACCGGCCCGGGCAGGTCTCCTTCCGCGTGCTCCGCGGCCCGGTGCCACACGCGATCGAGACCTACGAGCTGCGCGGGAGCGCTGCGGGGACCGACTTCGTCTACTCGGGCGAGCTGGGCACCGACCTGTGGGGACTTGGTGGATGGTGGGCCAACCGGGTGGCAGGCCCGTGGGAGAGAGCGGTCGCCCAGTCGATCGACGGCATACAGGCGGAGGCGGAGCGCCAGGCGCGCCGCCGGAGCGCTCGGGCGGCGGGCTAGCCGGCGTCGCCCTCGACGCGTTCGCGGGCCCGTTCCATCAGCTCGCTGTGCACAGACCTGGTGTTGCCCTGCCGGCGCTCCCAGGAGCCGTCAGGCAACAGGTCCCAGGAGAACGTGTCGTCGGCCAGGCAGCGGTCCAGGGTGTCCTCCAGCTCCTCGCGCAGCGGCCTTGCCTCGACGGGGGTCAGGAGCTCCACGCGCGTGTCGAGGTTGCGGGGCATCAGGTCGGCGGAGCCGATGTAGTAGCGCCTCTCCCAGTCCCGCTGGAAGCCGTAGACGCGCGAGTGCTCGAGAAATCGGCCGACCACGGACACCACCCGGATGTTCTCGCTCACCCCGGGAACGCCCGCCTTCAGGCAGCAGATGCCGCGGACGTTGAGGTCCACCGGCACGCCCGCCTGCGATGCCTCGTAGAGGGCCCTGATGCAACGGGGGTCAACGAGGGCGTTCATCTTCATCACGATCCGCGCCTGCTTGCCGGCGCGATGTGTCTCCACCGTCTTCGCGATCTCGGCCAGCAGGCCGTCGCGCATGCGCTCGGGAGCCACCAGCGTCTTGTTGTAACCCGGCGGCCGCGCCGCTCCCGTGAGTGCGTTGAATAGGGCGGCCACGTCGGCGGTGATGTCGGGGTCGCACGTGAACAGGCCGAAGTCCTCGTAGAGGCGTGCGGTCTTTGCGTGGTAGTTGCCGGTGCCGACGTGCACGTAGTGACCCACGCCCTCGCCCTCCCGGCGCACGATGAGAAGGGCCTTTGCGTGGGTCTTCAGCCCGGGCAGGCCGTGGACCACGTGCGCGCCCGCCTCCTCCAGGGCGCGAGCCCAGCCGATGTTGCGCCGCTCGTCGAAGCGCGCCTTCAGCTCCATCAGGCACACGGCCTGCTTGCCCCGCTCCGCCGCCTTGATCAGCATCGGCATGAGCTCGGAGTCGTCCGAGGTCCTGTACACCGTCAGCTTGATCGCGAGCACGTCCGGGTCTGCCACGGCCTGCTCCACCAGCCGCTCGACGCTCTTGCCGAACGAGTCGTAGGGGTGGTGGACGAGCAGGTCGGCCTCGCGCATGGCGGCGAAGAGGTCGGGCTTGCCGTCCTCGGTCGAGAAGGCACCGGTGACCACCGGCTTCCACGACTTCTCCCGCAGCTCCTTGTGGCCCTCGATGCCGTAGAGCTCCCACAGGTCGCTGAGGTCGAGCGTGCCGGCGATGTCGATCACCTGGTTTTCGTCGATGCTCAGCTGGCCGATCAGGAAAGTCCGTAGGTCGGCGTCCATGTCCGCGCTCACCTCGAGGCGCACGACCTCGCCGAAGCGGCGGCGGCGGAGCTCCTGCTCAACGGCGCGGACCAGGTCGTCACCCTCGTCGGAGACGGTGAAGTCGGCGTCGCGGGCCACGCGGAAGTAGGAGTGGCGCAGCACCTTCATCCCGGGGAAGAGCGCATGCAGGTTGCGGGCGATGATGGACTCGAGCGGCACGTACGTGCCCTGCCCGATGCTCACGAAGCGGGGCAGCACCTCCTTGGGCACCTTGACGCGGGCGAACAGCTCGACGGCGGTAACCGGGTCCCGCAGCCAGACGCCGATGCTGAGCGACAGGTTGGAGATGTATGGGAAGGGCCTGCCGGGTCCGACGGCCAGAGGCGTCAGTGCCGGGAAGATCTGCTCCCTGAAGATCCGGTCGACCTCCTCCAGCTCCTCCGGCGAGCTCTGCGAGCACTGCTTGACGGCGATGCCATGCTCGGCAAGCGCAGGGCGGATCACATCCTCCCAGTGGTGGGACTGGCGCCGGCCCAGCTCTCGCGTGCGCTCCGCTATCCGCTCGATCGTCTCGAGCGGAGACAGGCCGTCGGGCCCGCGCGCGTCGATCCCCGCGTCCACCTGGTCGTGGAGCCCGGCCACGCGCACCATGTCGAACTCGTCGAGGTTCGTGGTGTAGATCGCAAGGAACTTTGCCCGCTCGAGCAGCGGCATCCGCTCGTCCTCGGCCAGTTGCAGCACCCGTTCGTTGAAGTCGAGCCACGACAGCTCGCGGTTGGCGTAGAGGGCGGTCGAGTCTAGGTCGGGGGCTCTCGCCTCGACGGCCTCGTTCGCTTCAGTGGTGATCGTCTCGGCGCCCGGTTCCATCACTGGCCACATTCTCCCCGTTATAAGTCGTGGGTGACTACGCTACTCGCCGTGATCTGGCTGCTCCGGCACGGCGACGCAGAGGACGGGTCGCCCGATGCCGAGCGCAAGCTCACCGAGGAAGGCGAGCAGCAGGCGCGCGCCGCGGGAGCGGCCCTTGCGCGGCTGGAGGTCCCGCTCGACGCCTGCGTCTCCAGCCCCAAGGTGCGGGCCCGCGATACCGCCCGCCTGGCGTGCGCGTCCTTTGCCGTGGAGGTGTCGGAAGACGACCGCCTGGAAGGAGGGCCGTTCGACGTGGGGGAGGTCACGACTGGGCTTGGCGACGAGGTCCTGCTGGTGGGCCACGACCCGGACTTCTCGATGGCGGTGCACAGGGAGACGGGCGCCCAGGTGCGGATGCCCAAGGGCGGTTTGGCGGGGATCGACCGGGGGGAGCTCAAGGTGCTGCTCCGCCCGCACGAGCTGAAGGCGCTGGCGGGACGGGGCTGAGCGCGGCCGCGGTTCACGACCGCTGTGCCGCCCGCTCGGCCAACTCGAGGATGACGCCCTCGCGCAACCCACCGCACGCGATCTCAAGGGGGCCGATCCGCTCGGAGACGGCCTGCAGGACGATTATCCCGGCCGGCAGCAGCCGAACCCGTTCGGGATCCAGGTCGAGCCGGCCGGCCAGCTCGGCGATGGGGGTCTCCGAGAGCAGCTCCACCGCGCGCTCGAGCGTCGAGTGATCGAGGGCGCTGCCGATCACGCGCGCGAGCGACGTGGCGGTTCCGCCCACTGCCAAGGCGCCCCGGACCGCAGGCGCGGCGAGGCCCTCGAAGGCAGCCGCGACCTGGCGGCGGACCGCCTCCACCTCGCGCGGGGCGGGCGGGTCGGAGCGCAGGTGGCGATCGGCGAGCACGCCCGAGCCGATCGGAAGCGAGCGCCACCACCGCACGCCATGGCCTGCCGCACCGACCGCGATCTCGGTCGAGCCGCCCCCCACATCCACCACGGCGATCGTTCCCGCCGCGGGCTCCTGAAACGTGCGGGTGGCGCCCACGAACGACAGGCGTGCCTCCTCCTGGCCCGAGATCACCCGCAGCGGCACCCCGCAGGCGTCCTGTATGCCTTGCTCCAGCTCTCCGCGGTTCGGAGCGTCGCGTATGGCGGCCGTGGCCACGGCCACGATCTCGCCGGCCCCGAGCGCCCGGGCGGCGTGCACCTGGGCGCGCACCACGCCTACCGTCTCGGCGATCTTGTCGGGGGGCATGCGCCCGAGATCGTCGAGACTCTTACGGATGCAGGTGAAGACGCGCTCGGCCGTAAGCTCCCGCAACTTCCCATGACTGGCTTCCGCCACCAGGAGACGCGTGGTGTTGCTGCCGATGTCGATGCAGCCGAGAATCACCCCAGGACCTGCCGGCAGCTTGGCAGAAGTCTTGGAGGCTTCGTTCAGCCGTCCCGCAGCTCGGGATGCGTCCGGCCGCACCTGGCTCTTGCATACGAGGCACACCGGCTTGTCCTTCCGGACGGCCGCTCGAAGCGCGAACGAGGGTTTACGCCTGCGCGGCCCGCGTCCACGTCCGCCAGTAGATCTTGACCCGCCTCTGGAATTGCTCGGGCTTCTCGGCGTAAAGGCGCTCGCCGATTGGGATCGCTGCGTCGAGCAGCTCTCGCTGCCGGCCTCGCGCGAGGCGTGTGAGCGCCTCGGTCTCGGCGCCGTCGGGTGCTCGCTTGATGGCGTCCTCGACGAGTACGGCGAGATCGTGATGATCGCCGAGCAGGTCGGACAGCTTGTGGGCTTCGGCGGCAGCGGCCTCGAGCGGAGCAGGCCAGGTGTTGCGCAGGATCCGCAGGTGGTACCAGAGATCCTTGACACGCTTGCGCCACTCGTGCACCGCTTCGTCGGAGGGATCCTTGCGTAGCGTGCGCAGGCCGCGCCGGCCGCGGCCATAGGCCCGTTTGAGGCCGGCGCCCACCAGCTCGAAGCCCTCACCGGCGAGCTCCCATCGATCGATCTCGGCGCCACCGACAGCGATCACCTCCGCGGCCTGTTCGATCTGGCGCGGGAGGTCAGATCCTTGATCGCTGCGGGCGAGCTGTTCGCGCTCCTGCTCGAGGATGGCGCGCAATGCCCCGGCCGCGGGCGCCTCGTCGGGATGGCGTTCGAGCAGGTCGGTTAGCGTCTTGAGCTTGACCTCGGCGTCGCGCGGGCCGGAGAGCAGGCGGGCGGCGTCTCGGTAGCGATCGCTCTCGATGCGGTAAGTCCGCTCGCCGAGCCCTTCGCGCACCAGACGTAGCAGCGAGCGGAGCTTCTTCATGTCCTTACGCGTTTCGTGCACGGTCCGTCCTGGCTCGGTCATGGCGTCCCCGCGCAGGCGTTCAAGAGCCGCGTCCACGCGGCCACGCGCGACCCGGCGCAGCTCCTCCTCTGGCGCCGCGTAATCCTGGAGGCAGTAGCTGCGCGCGGTGGCCACTTCAAGGCGCCGCTGCGCTTCGTCGGACAGCGGCTTGTCGGGAAAGCCCGGGGTCACCGCCCCGCCTTGGCCGAGGTCCCGTCGTGGAACATCTGCCGGATCCTGGATTGCGGATCGTCGGTCACTTGGCGCCCGAGCCAATCCCCGGACAGTGCGCTTTGCTGCTCCGATTGGCAGGCGAGCCGCGCGTCTTCGATCCTCTCGGTTCGTGCGCGTAGAAGCCCACCTCAACCTGGTACCCAGCGTGCGTGAGCTGAAAGCACCGGCTTTCAATGCGCCGCGGGCGAGCCAGGGACACGGCGACTCGATCCTCGCTGCCACCAGGACGGCCCCGTCCGGGGGTTTGCGCTATGGACAGGTGTTCCGGCTGACCCCGTCGGGCGATCCCTCCGGCGGCGGCCTCGACACGCTGGAGCTGTTCCTCGAGGGCGATAGCCGCGAGCAGATGGACGCTCCCGACAACCTCGTCATCACCCCATGGGGAGACGTCTGGCTGGCGGAGGACGGAAACGACGGCAACCGCGTCATCGGCCTCACGCCGCAAGGCCGCAGCTACACCTTCGCCAACAACCGACTGAACGACAGCGAGTTCGCCGGTCCTACCTTCTCCCGATCAGGCCGCACGTTCTTCGTGAACATCCAGGACCCAGGTCACACGTTCGCGGTCTGGGGCCCCTTCCCCCGCCGCAACGCGGCAGGCGTGCGCGGAATCGGCGCCGCCCCGCCGCGCCACCGATGGGCCCCGAAGCCGTCGCCGAGGGTACGCGAGTACGCCGCGAAGAACGACATGTCCCCCTACGAGGCGGCCGCCTACCTTCAGCCGCCCTGCAGCCCTGGTGACAGCTCCGGATGCGATGCGTCCTCGAACTCGCGGAAGAGGCCTGTGACCACGAAGGCGCACTGTTCGCCGATGTCGACCGCGTTGTCGCCGATCCGCTCGAGACAGCGGGCCACGAGCATCATGTGCATGGCCCATTCGCGCGCGTCGGGATCGTCCCCGATCTCGAGCGCGCGGTGAAAGCAGGCGCGGTTGAGGCTGTCGATGTCGTCGTCCTGCCGGACGAGGTCCTGGGCGAGTGCCACGTCACGGCGCTGGAAGGCTTGCTTCGACTGCACCACGAGGGAGCTGGCCAGCTTGCCCATGCGGGCGATATTGGTGAGCATCTCCGCGTCTGCGGGCGGTCGGTGGCCCGCAAGCGGCACGAGCTTTGCCATGTTCACGCA
>DASZCV010000179.1:0-1965 GCA_035942755.1 Thermoleophilaceae bacterium | reverse complement strand
AGCTCGCCTTGACCATGAGCGGGAAGCCCACCCCGGCGCCGAGCCGCTCGACTTCGCGGTCGTCGTCCGGCAGCGGTGACGTGGCCGGCATGACCGGCACGCCCGCCCGCTCGGCCAGCGCGCGGGCGGCCACCTTGTCGCCGAGGCCTTCCATGACCTCCACGGGCGGGCCGATCCACACGATCCCCTCCGCCGCGCATGCGGCGGCCAGCTCGGGGTTCTCGGACAGGAAGCCGTAGCCCGGGTGGATGGCGTCGGCGCCCGCGTCGCCCGCCACCTGCACGATCTCCTCGATCCCGAGGTAGGCCTCGACCGGCCCCTTGCCCATACCCACGAGGTAGGACTCATCGGCCTTGAAGCGATGCAGCGCGAAGCGGTCCTCGCGCGAGTAGATGGCCACCGTCTGAAGCCCGAGCTCGGCCGCGGCCCGGAAGATGCGGATGGCGATCTCACTGCGGTTTGCCACCAGCAGCTTGTGGATCTTGCGCGCCATGAAGGCGCGAGCATACGGCGCAACCGTTTTCCGATTGGATCCGGAGGCCGGACGAGGCCACGGCGGTGCTCACCAGGGTGAGCGACCCATGTGGCGGCAGTATGGTGCGAAATAGCAGTCCGTTTGGCAAGCGACAGCTATAGGAGGAACCATGGCCGACGTCCAGCCGATTCCCGATGGTTATCCGCGCGTCACGCCGTACCTGATCATTGACGGCGCCGCGGCCGCGATCGAGTTCTACGAGAAGGTCCTGGGTGCGAAGGAGCGGTTTCGGATGGAAGCCCCGGGGGGGAGGCTCGGCCACGCCGAGCTCGAGCTTGGCGAGTCGTTGATCATGCTGGCCGACGAGTTCCCCGACATGGATGTCCGCGGCCCGAAGACCTTCGGCGGGACGCCGGTGACGATCAGCGTGTATGTGCAGGACGTCGACGCCGTCTTCGATGCAGCCCTGGCGGCCGGTGGCACCTCTGTGCGTCCCGTGGAGGACCAGTTCTACGGCGACCGCAACGGCCAGTTCGAGGACCCCTTCGGGCACCGCTGGAGCGTGGCGACCCGCGTGGAGGACGTACCGCCCGAGGAGTTGGAGAAGCGCGCGGCGGAGGCCATGGGCGGGTCGTCCTAGCGCCTTTTGGCGCGAATGCGCGCCGTGTTTTGACAATTAGTCGGATGTGGCGCAGGATGGATCACCCCTCGGGTATCCATCGGATGGCACATTTCCCGCCGGCACGCCGCAGGATCGGAATCGCCCCCAAGGCGATCGGCACCGGTGCTGCCGAGGGCTCGTTCCCACAGGCAGATCACTCCGGCCTGCTCGAGCGCCTGGATGCCCACGCCGTGGCCGCCGCGCGGCACCCGCTGAAGGTGCTCGCGGCCCTGCTGGCCATCAACCTCGCCCTCCTGCCCGTGTTCGTCGGGGCGGGCCTGGCGCTGGGCGACCAAGCGCTGTTGCTTCGCGAGGGCGCTCCGGGCACGGTGCTCAGCTTCGCTCTCCTGCTGGCGGTGGCCGTGGCCGCGCGGGCGGTCTACCTGCGCGACGGTGCGAGCTTCTGGCGCCTCTCGGCGGCGGTCTTCCTGGTGTTCGCGATCGACGAGATCACCCAGGCGGGGATGTTCCTGTCCGAGTGGCTCGGCAGCGAGTTCAGCGTGGCCCCCGCTAGCGGCTTCAACGACCTCGACTCCCTGCTTCTCGTGCTGCTCTTCTCCGCCTGCGGGCTCCTTCTGGCGAGCCGCGCCGCGGTCCTCTTCAGATATCCGCGTACGCTGGCGCTGCTCTGCGTGGGGGTGGTGATGGGCGCGGCCTCACAGGCGCTCGACTCCTTCGTCACCCCCACGGACTGGGAGTTCGTGGCCGAGGAGTCGCTCAAGCTGGCCGCCGAGCCGTTCTTCATCGCCGCCTTCCTCACGGCGCTCGCGACCGTGCGTGCCAGGCGCGGCGAGGCGGGCACGGCTCTCGCCGAAGGGTCCTAGTGACC
>DASZCV010000178.1:0-5436 GCA_035942755.1 Thermoleophilaceae bacterium | reverse complement strand
CACGGCGGACTTCGTGTCTTCGGCCAAGGTGTCGGACGTGCTCAAGCAGCTCGTCAAGCACTGCGACATCGTGCTCGTGGACGCTCCACCTATTCTGCAGGTCAGCGACGCCGTGGCGCTCACCGCCAAGGTGGATGGCGTGGTTGCCGTGGCGCGTCTGTCGATAATCCGGCGCCCGGCGCTCAACGAGCTTCGGCGCGTGTTCGACGGTGCGCCGGTGTCGAAGCTGGGGTTCGTGCTCACGGGCGCGCGGCTTGAGGAGGGCTATGGCTACGGCTACGGCCATGGATACGGGCCGGCTGCCAACGGATCGCGGAGCAGCGAAGTGCTGGAGCCGGTCGAGTGAGCGGGCCGATGACAAGCGGGGCCCAGGCCGAGCGAGTTGCGTCCCGGCTCGAACGGCGAGGACACCATGCCGCGCCTGGCCACCTGAGTGTCGCCCCCCCGGTAGCGCGACGACCGGTGCGCCGGCGTGGCTGGCTCATGCGGCGTGCGCTCCTGCTGGCCGACTTAGTGGGCCTGTCGGTTGCCTTCGCCGCGGTCGAGCTCCTCGTTGGCAGCGAGGGTCACGCGGACCGATTCGGCCTGCTGGAGGAGGCGGGCATCTTCCTGCTCTGGCTACCGGTCTGGGCGCTGGGCGCGAAGCTCTTTGGCCTGTATGACCGCGACGAAGAGCGGGCCGACCATTCCACTTCGGACGACCTTGTCCGCGTGTTCCTCCTCATGACCGTGAGCATGTTCCTCCTCAGCAGAGCCAGCACCCTCACGGGGGGGCTCAACCCGGAGGACTCCAAGCTCACCATCCTGTGGTTGCTGAGCATCGCGGCGGTCACCGGTACCCGCGTCGCCGGCCGTGCGCTTGCCCGGCGTAAAGTCGACTACCTTCAGAACACCGTGATCGCAGGCGCCGGCGACGTCGGCCAGCTACTGGCGCGCAAGCTCCTCCAGCACCCCGAATACGGCCTGAATCTCGTGGGGTTCGTAGATGCCGACCCGCGCCCGCGTCGCGAGCACCTCGAGCACGTCGCCGTGCTCGGGGGCTTCGAGGACCTTCACCAGGTCGTCGATACCTTCGACGTGGAGCGTGTCGTGTTCGCCTTCTCGAGCGATCCCCATGTGGACTATCTGCATGTGATCCGCGATCTCCGCGAGGCGGGGGTCCAGGTTGACGTCGTGCCGCGCCTCTTCGAGGTGATCGGGCCGAAGATCGACATTCATACCCTCGAGGGGGTCTCCCTCGTGGGCCTTCCGCCTGTGAGGCCGTCCCGGTCCACGCGCATGCTCAAGCGGGCGCTCGACGTCGTTGGCGCCTCGGCAGCGCTCCTGGCCACGGCCCCGCTGTTCATCCTGGCAGCGCTTCTCATCAAACGCGACTCCCCTGGCCCTGTCTTCTTCCGCCAGCCGCGGCTGGGGCAGGGCATGCGCGAGTTCAATTTCCTGAAGTTCCGGACCATGGCGGTGGACTCGGATGACGGGCTTCATCGCGAGTACATCAAGAGCCTCATGAGCAAGGATGCGGCACCTGGGGAGAACGGCCTATACAAGCTCGACCGCGCCGATGCCGTGACCCGCGTGGGAGGCTGGCTGCGCAGGACCAGTCTCGACGAGCTTCCGCAGCTGATCAACGTCCTGCGCGGTGACATGTCGCTTGTGGGACCGCGCCCGTGCCTGGCCTACGAGGTCGAGCACTTTGCGCCTCACCACTTCGACCGCTTTCTGGTGCCCGCCGGGATGACGGGCTTGTGGCAGGTCAGCGCGCGGGCACACTCCACCTTCGTGGAGGCTCTCGACCTGGACGTGCTCTACGCCCAGAGCGCCGGCCTAGGCCTGGACCTGCGCCTGCTTGCCCGGACGCCGCTCCAGCTGATCCGATCGAGCGGGACGGCGTGAGCGGGGTCCGCGCTCGGGCCGACCGCCCCGTGAATCTCGCGGTCGTCGGACTGGGCTACTGGGGGCCGAACCTGGTCCGGAACCTCGTGGAGCTTCCCACCGCCGAGGTCTGCTGCGCCTGTGATCCTCGCAGCGAGGCCCTGACGGCGATCGCGCGTCGCTACCCCGGCGTTCGCACGGAAGAGGACTTTAGCGGGGTCCTCGAGGATCCCGCCATCGAAGCCGTGGTCCTCGCCACGCCGGTGTCCACCCACTACCAGCTGGCAGTCGCCGCCCTGGACGCCGGAAAGCACGTCTTCGTCGAGAAGCCACTGGCGGAGTCATCGACCCACGCCGCAGATCTGATCAGCCGCGCCGACGGCTCGGGTCTCGTGCTGATGCCGGGACACACGTTCTTATACAGCCCGCCCGTGAACCTGGCGCGCGACCTGATCGGCCGTGGAGAGCTGGGAGAGATCTACTTCATCTCCACGAGCCGCGTGAACCTCGGCCTGCACCAGCGCGACGTGAGCGTCGTGTGGGACCTCGCCCCTCATGACTTCTCGATCCTTCGCTACTGGCTCGACGAGGCGCCGGTTCGGGTGTCCGCCATCAGCCGGGGCTGTGTGGATCCCAACACCGCCGACGTGGCGTTCATCGATCTCGAGTTTCGCTCGGGCGCCATAGCTCACGTTGAGATCGCCTGGCTCGCGCCGAGCAAGCTGCGCCGCACCGCGGTGATCGGCTCGGAGAAGATGCTGGTCTACGACGACACGAGCAACGAGCAGATCCGCATCTTCGACTCGGGCGCCGCGCTTCCCGATCCGGAGAGCTTCGGTGAGTATCAGCTCTCCTACCGGACGGGAGACATCGTTTCCCCCCATCTCGAGTCTCACGAGCCACTTTCGCTGGAGCTCGCGGATTTCTGCGAAGCAGTGCGCACGGGCTCGGAGCCGCGCTCGTCTTCTGCGCTGGGCCTTGACGTCGTGGCGATGACGGAGGCCGTGGACCGCTCGCTCGACGCGGGCGGACTGCCTGTCCCGGTGGAGCCCGCCGTCGCTCAAGCCACGGGGTGACCTTGGCGGCGACGCCGCATTCCCCCAGCGTCGGCAGCCAGAAGCAGCATGCCGGTCTGGCGCCCCGGGATGATCACGGGCCCGAGGACCTTCTCCACGCTCTGGCTCAGTTACCCGACGAGGTGTCGATGGAAGTCACCTGCAGCACGCGCCAGATCGCGCGGCTGGGCCTCCTCGCTCACGCCTATGCCCTCGACCACCGCGCGGTGGTGCGCCCGTCCCCCGGGAGTTGCACCCGAATGCATCCGGCGGTCGGGAGCAACAGCCTTGGAGAGCTTGTGGAGGGACTCTGGCCGCAGGATGCGGAAGCTGACCCGGGTCGTGTAGGAGCTGAGATGCTAGCCGGTCAGCGCGTGGCGATCATCACGAACCTGCCCGTTCCCTACCGGCTCGCGCTGTTTCGCGGACTCTCCGAACGGCTGCAGGAAGTGGGTGCCGGCCTGCGGGTGTTCTTTCTCGCCTCCCCACCCGCGGAGCGGTCCTGGCTGGTATCCAGCCGGGAGTTCGGCTTCGAGCACGAGTTCCTCCGCGGCCTGGCGATTCCGGCTAGGCGCCGCCGCCCCGTTGCTCCGCTAGCGCTGGGACAGCGGCTGCGCGCCTATGCCCCGACCATGGTGGTGGCCGCGGGGTTCTCGCCTCTCGTCGCCTCGCGCGCTGCGCGACACGCCGGCCGCGCGGGGGTTCCGTTCGGGATCTGGAGCGGGGAGATCGCCGCCACGCGCTCGGGTGCGAGCAAACTGCGGCGCCTCCAGCGGGCCCGGCTGCTGAAGCGAGCGGACTTCGGGATCGCCTACGGGTCCCTCGCGGAGCGGTTCCTCCTGGGACTGGCGGCGGACCTGCCCGTCGTGATCGGTCGCAACACCTCAATCGCGTCCAACGGCCCGGTCGGGACCGGTGCCAAGAACGCATCCAGGCGCACAGTCGAGCTGCTCACCGTGGGGGACCTGGCCTCCGATCGAAAGGGGACCGACATCCTGATCGACGCCCTCGCGTTGCGCCCCGACATCGGCTGCCGGCTCACCGTAGTGGGTGACGGCAGGAAGCGCGCTGCGTTCGAGCGGCGGGCAGCCGGTGACAGCCGGATCCGGTTCGTCGGCGGCATCTCGGGCGCCGAGCTTCACACCCTCTACGCCGCCAGCGACATCTTCCTCTTCCCCTCGCGGCAGGATGTCTTCGGCCTTGTGCTGGTCGAGGCGATGGGAGCCGGCCTGGCCGCCGCAGTGTCGGCCTCGCCGGGTGCGGTCAGCGATCTGGCCGTGCCGGAGCGCAATTGCCTCCTGGTGAGTACGAACGAAGCTCGGGAGTGGGCCGGCGCGATCGGTCGGCTGGTGGAGCAGCCCGACCTTCGTGAGCGGCTGGGCCAGGCCGGCACGGCGACGGTCCGGCGACGGTGGACCATCCAGCATGCAACCGATGCGATGGTCGCGGGGCTCAGACTGGGCCTGCTGGCGGCGGCCGGTCCGAAAGGCCGGGCCGGATGAGCGGCGTCGATACCGACGGGCGCGCCGCGGCGCCGAGCGCAGTCCGGATCGCTGCGGCTCGAAGGGATGCCGGCCTGACCCAGAGAGACCTCGCCGACAGGCTCGACGTATCGCTCTGGGATATCGAGCGCCTCGAAGCCGGGGACGGCAGCCGCTTGCCCGACCTCGCCGAAGCAGAAGTGGCTCTCGGCCTGAGCGATGTCCCGACGAGGGCCGGCCTATCGGCCGAGCGCTCGGGCGCCGAGCAGTCGCAGCCACTCGGCAGCTCGCGCCCGCAGGATCCCTGGCGCCGGGCGGCGCACTGGCTGCGACACACCCCTCGCAACGAGGTGACGAAGCGGCTGGGCCTGTCTCTGCGGGAGGTCGAGCGACTCGAGCGCCACCTGCGGCCTTCCTCCGAGGAGAATCCGCCCGCCGCCGAGAAGGCAGCCTCACCTCCGGCCAACCAGACCCGCGATCCACTCGCGCAGGCAATCGTGCTCGGCGCCGTGGCCTCCTTGGTGCTGGTGCGCTTCTTCACCGAGGTCGTGGGGGTGCTTCCGCGTGCCCTGAACTTCGTGGATGTGCCCATCTTCGGCCTGTTGCTGCTCGCGGCCGCCGCCCGGCACGTTTCCGCGGCCGAAGGCAGAGAGGCAGCGCGATACGTGCCACCCGCCTTGCTGTTCGTCGCCATCTGCGCGCTGGCCACGATCGCCAACCCCTCCCGGGTAGAGCCGGGTCCGGTGCTCGTGTTCATCTACGGGTTCGCGGCTCCAATGGGCGTCTACTGGAGCGCGTACCGCCTCTGGCCAACGGGTCAGGCGCTCAACATGTCGCGGCTGGTCGTGGCGCTCGGGCTCGCGCAGGTCGTGGTGGTGGTGCTGATCGACCTGCCGCGTTTCATCTCCACGAACAACCCTGACGAGGTGAGCGGGACGTTTGGCACCAACGCCTACCAGCTCGTCTTCTTCCTGCTGGTGTTCGCCGCGGTGCTGGCCGGGATCTTCACCTTCGAACAGGGGCGGCGGGTG
>DASZCV010000177.1:0-4576 GCA_035942755.1 Thermoleophilaceae bacterium | reverse complement strand
GGTGCACGGCAGCGCGCTCGAGTACACGGTGCGCCCCAATCCGGAGCGCTTCCTGCCCTATGCGCTCGAGGGCCTTGCATCCGCCGGCGGCGTGCTCGTGGGCTCGCGGCATACCGCGGAGAGCCTGTGGGAGGTAACGGCCGACCCGGGCCTGCCCGTCCGCACCCGGCTCGGGCCGCCGGGAGTGGACGTGGAGGCGTTTCGCCCGAGGGCGCCCGCGGAGAGGGCGGCCGCCCTGGCGGCGCTGGCCGATCGTCTGGAGGGGGAAGCCATGGCCGCCTGGGGCGGAGAAGGGGGGGCCGCCGCGGCCCTTCGCGCACTCGACCCGCGCCGCGATCGGATCGTCGGCTACGTGGGAAAGCTGATCGTCTCCAAGGGTGTCGACCTGCTGCTCGCAGCGTGGCCGCTCGTGGTGGCAGAGGTTCCCGAGGCGCGGCTGTGCATCGTCGGGTTCGGTACCTATCGGGACGCCCTCACCGCCATGCTCGAGGCCCTCCGCGCGAGCGACCTCCCGGCGCTCCGCGCGCTTGCCGTTCGCGGGAGGGAGCTCGAGGGGGGCCCTCGCGGGCCGCTCGCCTACCAGATCGCATTCATCGACGGGTTGACGGGCGCCCGCCGAACGCGCTATCTCCGTGCGGCACCGGCCGCCGCCGCGCGCGTTCACTTCACCGGGCGCCTGGAGCATGGGGACCTGCCCTCCCTCCTTCCCTCCTGGGAGGCAATCGTGGTGCCGAGCACCTTCCCGGAGGCCTTCGGAATGGTGGCTGCAGAAGGTGCGGCCAGCGGCGCGCTCCCGCTCTCAGCGGCTCACTCCGGCCTCGCCGAGGTCACGGCGATGCTGGCCGAGGCCCTCGAGGAGCCGCTCAGGCCGCTGCTCTCCTTCGAGCGGGGGCCGGACGCCGTGGAGCAGATCGCCCGCAAGCTGGTCGGATGGCTGCGGCTCGACCCGGATCGACGCAGCCGCGCGTCGGCCGCGCTGGCGGACGCCGCGCGTCGCCGCTTCAGCTGGGAGAGTGTGGCGCAGGGCGTCATTGCAGCGGCCCTGGGGCGGCTCGCGGAGCTGCCGGAGCCTGGCGCGGGAGGCGCGTCTTCCGGCGTCGCGAGTGGATAGTCTTCCCGCCCGTGAGGCAAGGCTCGCAAAGGCTCGCCCGGCTTGCGACGGTCGCCGTGGCCCTGGCGATTCCGGCGTCCGGTTGCGGCCGCGAGAAGGAGGCGGACCTCGTCACGGGCAAGACTCTGTTCACTCAGAAATGCGGGTCCTGCCATGCCCTCGAGCGCGCCGGCACGAAGGGCAAGCAGGGCCCCGACCTCGACGAGGCATTCGGCCCGGCTCGCCGTGACGGCCTCGGTGAGGGCACCGTGGAGGGCGTGGTGCTGGACCAGATCTCGCTCGTGCGGAAGAACAGCACGATGCCCGCCGATCTCGTCGTCGGCGATGACGCACGCGCGGTGGCCGCCTACGTGGCCCAGGTGGCGGGACAGCCCGGCAAGGATCAGGGAGCGCTGGCCAACGCCGGCAAGCCGAAGGTCTCGAACAAGCCGATCGCCGCGAAGGGCGGCAAGCTGCAGATCGACGCCGATCCGACAGGGGCGCTTGCTTTCGTCACTTCGAAGGCCACGGCGATGGCGGGGCCGCTGATGTTCGTGAGCGAGAACAAGGCGTCGATCCCCCACAACATCGCGGTGAGGGATCAGGGCGGGAAGCTCCTCGGCGAAGGCCCGGATGTGACCGGCGGGACCTCCAAGTTCTCTACGAAGGTTAAGGCCGGCAAGTACACCTTCGTCTGCACCGTCCCGGGGCACGAGGAGGGCGGCATGAAGGGTGATCTGACGGTCAAGTAGTGATCGTACGTTGAGCGGCAGCCGGGCGGACAGACCGCGCGGCTTAGAACGAATCCCTGCCCGGGGGCGAGGCCGCCCTGCCACGAGGAGCCCCCGGTGATTACCCATCCACCAGCGCCAGCAGCTCCTCAACGATGCCCGGACCCGCCGCCACCAGCCCGGACGGCTCGCCTCCGAGGTCGCGCAGCGCACCGCCTGCCTCCGTCACGAGGATGCTGCCGGCGGCCCAGTCCCACGGCTTGAGCCCGCGCTCGTAGTAGCCGTCGAGCCTGCCCGCGGCCACCCAGCAGAGGTCGAGGGCCGCTGCCCCGGCCCGGCGGATGTCACGAACCTCGGGGAGCACCCGCACGAGCAGCTCCGCCTGCGTCCGACGTCGGTCCGCGTCGTAGCCGAAGCCCGTGGCCACCAGCGCCGCTCCGAGCTTCTCGGGCTCGCTCACGCGGATCGGCTCCCCGTTCAGCCGCGCCCCCAGGCCGCGAGCGGCCGTGAATGTCTCGCCGCGTACAGGGTCGTGGACCACACCCGCCGCGCCGCCATCCTCATCCTCGAGCGCGACGCTCACCGCCCAGGCGGGGAAGCCGTAGAGGAAGTTGGTGGTCCCGTCGAGGGGATCGATGACCCAGCGGCGGCCGCTCACGCCCTCCCTGTGTGCGCCCTCCTCGGCGATCAGTGCGTCGTCGGGGCGCTCCCCGAGCAGGACCTGCTCGATCGCGGTCTCGGCGTCGCGGTCGGCGTCCGAGACCATGTCCGTGCGACTCGACTTGCGCTCGAGCCCGCGCGCCGGGCCCCCGAACCGGTCGAGCAGCAGCTCGCCGGCCGCGTGAGCGGCCCGCTCGGCCAGCGCGAGGTCGTCCAGGAGCGTCAGAGCGCCCGCACGACTACGACGACGGCGATTACGACCAGCGCGGCGCCCCCGACCCACAGCAGGAACCGGAACGCCTCCGGCTCGGAGCGAAGCGGGTTCAGCACGCCATCAGATGACGTAGATGACGGTGTAGACCACGATCCACATCACGTCCACGAAGTGCCAGTAGATGCCGGGCACCTCGACGCCGCGATGCTCCTTTGCGGTGAAGTGGCCGCGAAAGGCGCGGATCGTGGCGAACGCGAGCAGGGTCAGACCTACGAACACGTGCGCCCCATGCAGGCCGGTGAGCCCGTAGAAGATCGAGCCCTGGGCGTTGTCGGCGGGGGCGAAGCCGATGAACACGTACTCGTTGATCTGGATCGCGAGGAACGTGAGGCCCAGCAGGAAGGTGGTGAGCATGCCGACCCTGAGGGCGGCGCGGTTCTCGTTGCGCGCACCTTCGAGTGCCCAGTGCATCGTGAAGCTCGAGGAGATCAGGATCGCGGTGTTGATGCCGGCCACCAACACGGGAAGGTGCTCGCCGGGGGCCGGCCACTCCGTGTCGCCCACCACCCGGATGAAGAAGTAGGCCGTGAAGAACGCTCCGAAGAGCATGATCTCGGAGATGATGAAAAGGAACATCCCGAGCAGGGATGCGTCGATGCGCGAGGACCTGTTGGCCGCGGGCGGTCCGTGGTGATCGTCGTGCTGGTCCTCGTCGTGGGTGCGGCCGAGCGCTACGGAGGCGGACTCCATCAGGCGGTGGCCTCCTCGCTGTCGCCGGCCACCACGTGGTGCACCGGCTTGTCGGTGGACTGCTGCACGCGCTCGATGAGGTCGGCGCGCAGCCAACCCGAGCGGGCCTCGGGGAAGGTGGAGATCACGACCTCGTCTATCCCGAAGAAGTGCATCGCGTTCTGGACCGCGGTGAAGGGGTCGGGGTGGGCCACCTGTCCCATCGCCTCGATGCCCTCGTCCTGCAGCACCTTGAGCGTGTGGGCGAGGCGCTCGGCGGCGGCGCCCTCGCCTTCCTCCTCCGGCTGAGGGCAGATCACGATGAAGCGGCGGGGGCCCTCGGCGGCCAGCTCCTCGAGCTTGTCGATCAGCGCCTGCCCGCCCACCGTCTGGTTGGCCACCACGAGCGTGCGGGTGACCTCCTCGTCGTCCGCGGCGAGGTCCACCACCACGTGCTCCACCGGCCGGCGCGTGGCCTGTCCCACGCGCGTGATGAGGTCCTGGCGTAGCCAGCCCGAGCGCGTCTCGGGGTGGGTGGAGATGATGATCTCCTCGAAGTCCCGCTCGCCGACCGCGTCCATGATGGCCGAGTAGGGGTCGGGGTCAGCGATCTCGCCCGTGGCCTCGAGGCCCGCCTCCCGAAGCTCGGCGATCGTGATTGCAAGGCGGTTCTCGGCGGCGTTGCGCACCGACTCGTCGTAGATCACGTGGCCGTGCTTGGGCTGGTTCTGCGGGCAGATCACGTGCACGGCCACGGCACCTTCATCGGCGTGGCGCTTGACCGCCTCGATCAGGGCCGTGCCCCCGACGGTCTCGTTGGCCACTACGAGGATGCTCTTGTCGTCGCTCATTCGCCAGGCGGCGGCGCGCCGCCACCACCGGCCGGTGCCGGAGTGGCCTTGGCCGGCGCGGCCTCCTCCTTGAAGACGGCGTGCACCGCGCCCGGCACCCCGTACTCGTAGGGCCCTCCGACGACGGTGGGTATCTCGTCGAAGTTGAAGATCGGCGGCGGCGAGGACACCTGCCACTCGATCGAGTGCGCGCGCCACGGGTTGGCGGCCGCCTTTGGCCCGTTGCGCCAGCTCGTGATCATGTTGTAGAGGAACACGAGGAACGAGAGCCCGAAGAAGAAGCTGGAGACGGAGATGAAGG
>DASZCV010000176.1:0-7188 GCA_035942755.1 Thermoleophilaceae bacterium | reverse complement strand
GCCGTGCCCCGGCCCGAGAGGGTGTCGCGCAGCGCATCGCCCACGGCCCGGTAGAGCTGTGACAGCCTGCTCCAACCGGTAGCGGTCTCGAGTGTCTCGACCATCACCCCCCGATCGAGCATCTCGTCGCGCATGTAGGGGGCCGAGAAGCGCGTCCGCAACCACGAGCGCGCGGGCCGCTCGCCCAAGGCGATACCTCCGGCGGCGCGCAGCAACCGGGCGGCGCGCCCGCGGCGGTGGGCCACATCCTCCGGGGTCCCCTGGAACCCCAGCAGCGCGACGCACCCCTCCTCGTGGCCGCGCAGGCGCAGGTAGGCCTTTCCGACCCTGTCGGGCACTCCGTCTCCCCCGGAGGCGAGCGCCTTGGCGAGCCGCGTCTCGTGCTCGTCGGAGAGGCGGGCAACATCGGGTGAGGCATCGCACTGCTCCATCGCGCGATAGGCCTGCAGGCCCTCCTCGAAGTTCCTGAACGACCAGGCCTCGTAGTGGTGCTGGCGCGGGAGCGGGCGCACGCGCAGCGTCACCGCCGTGATCACCCCGAGTGTGCCCTCCGAGCCCACGAGCAGCTCCCGCAGCGAGGGTCCCGCCGCAGTGGCCGGCACGTTGAGCGTGGCCAGCTCGCCCGCCGGGCAGACGCAGTGGACGGACTCCACAAGCTCGTCGATGCGGCCGTAGCCGGTCGATGCCTGTCCCGCGGAGCGAGTGGCCACCCATCCGCCGACCGTCGAGAACTCGAATGATTGCGGGTAGTGCCCGAGGGTGAGGCCCGCCGTGGCGAGCCGGCGCTCCAGCTCCGGCCCGAGGAGGCCCGGCTCGAAGGCAGCCGTCAGGGAGTCACGGTCGAGGTCGAGCACGCGGTCCATCCGGCCGAGATCCAGGCTGATCGCGGCGGCGTGGGGTCCCCGCAGAGCGGCCACGCCGCCCACCACGCTCGTGCCACCGCCGAAGGGAACGACGGCGATCCCATGCTCGCTGCAGGCGCCGAGCACCGCCGCCACCTGCGCTGCCGATTCCGGCCGCACCACGGCATCGGGAGCGCTCGAGGCGTCGCCCGAGCGGATCTGCACGAGATCGGCGAAGCTCCTTCCCACTGCGTGCCTGACCCGGGTGCCGTGGTCCTCGAGCACGTGCTCGGCTCCCACCGACCTCTCCAGGGAGCGCCGCGCCGCGTCGGCGAGCGCGGGGTCGGGTAGCTCGATGTCCTCGAGCCGGACGCGCGGGCTGCTCTCCGAGCCGTCCAGGCCGAGCTCGCCGCGAAGCAACCCGAGCGCCGGCTCCGGGAGGGCGATAGCGCCCTCATCCTCTCCCCATCCCCACCAGCGCAAGTCAGCGGTCCCAGTCTCGAGCCAGCGCCTCGAGGCCCTCGAGGGCCCCCTCGAGCTGGCGCCGGGTGGCGCGGCTCACCTGAAATCCGCCGAAGCGGGAGAGTCCCCGCATCCGTAGGCGTGTGGTGAGCCTCACCACCGTGCCCTCCTCGGCGGGTTGGAGCTCGAGCTCGGTGACCGAGTCGCTCAGGATGCGTTCGAATGGCGACTCCTCGACCTCGTGGCGCCAGCACAGGCGCCACGGCCGCTCCGCCTGAAGGAGCGTGTAGTCGGCTCGGACGCCCCTGCCCTTGGGCGTGCCTAGCACCGTCGTCCACGCCTGGGGCGAGGCGTCCTCCACGCGTTGCACCGCCGGCCACCACTCCGGTAGGCGCTCGGGATCCGCAACCACTTCCCAAAGCCGCTGCGGGGCCGCTCCCACGGTTCGCGAGCGAGCCACGGTCGGCATCATCCTTCCTCCCCGAAGGCGACAAGACTGTGCACCGTCTGCTCGCGGGCGAGCGCAGCCCCCTTGGTCACTTCGCGATCTTGCGCAGGTCGCGGATCAGCAGCAGATGCTTGAGATGGGAGGCGATCGCCGCCAGGTTCTCGAGTGCCTGCACCGCCTCCTTGCGGCGCTCCGGGTTCCGCGAGCGCAGCGCCGGCGCGAGGATCTGCTCGAGCAGCGCGGCCTCACGGTCCGCGGAGGTGCGAAAGACGCGCAGGTTGCGCCCCCCGACTCCGAACCGCTTGAGCTCGGTGACCGCTCGGATGATCTCCCGGACGGTGTCGTCGTAGAGCATCTCGCCGTCGCGCTTCTCCCCGCGGATGACGCCGTACTCCTCGAGCTCCCTCACGAGCGCCGCGTCGGCGCCTGTCTCCTCGAGGACCTCCTGGAGCCGGTAGAGGGACTCCCCCGGGCGCTCCGACAGGGTGGTGCGCCGCAGCGCGCGCGGATCGGGGCCCTGGCCCTTGGAGATCTCCTCGTCGGCGCGCCCGGAGGCGAGCTCCTGGCGAATGACCCGCAGGGGCAGGAACTCGTCGCGCTGGAGGCGAAGGATCGTACGCAGCCGCCCCACGTCCGCGGGACCGTACAGCCGGTAGCCGCCCGCGGTGCGCCGCGGCGCCAGGAGCTTCTGGTCCGCCAGGTAGCGGATCTTCGAGATCGAGACATCGGGGAACTCGCGCTCGAGCTGCTTGCAGACCGCGCCGATCGTCAGCGACTTCCCGCTGGGGGCGGCCGGGGCAGTGCGACCTTCCGCTTCCGACTGCGGGCTCACCGCTCGAGGTAGCTCAGCTTGTACTTGCCAACCTGCAGCTCGTCGCCGTGCTGCAGCCGGTGAGACTCGATCCGGCGACGGTTCACATAGGTGCCGTTCAGCGAGCCCAGGTCGTCGATGTAGAGACCATCGCGCCGGCGCACGAGGAGCGCGTGGTTGCGGGACACCGTGACGTCGTCGAGGAACACCTCCGCCTCCGGGCTCCGCCCGATGGTCATCCGATCTCCGGCCACGCCGAACACCTCACCGGCGCGGCCGCCACCGGACCGGATCGCGAGCGTTGCCCCCGCCTCGGTTGCCTCCTCCAGGTCGACCGGCCTGAGCTCGCCGGTCTCGTCCACCTGATAGGCCTCGGTGTCCTCGCCGCTCCGTCCTCCCTCGGCGAGGTAGGCGCCGCACTTCTGGCAGTAGTTGGCACCCTCGCCGTTGGCAAAGCCGCATTGCGGACAGTGCATGCCCTCAGGTCCCGGGGCCTGCCGATGCCGACCTAGCCACCGGATTCGTCCGTGGGAATCGCCTTGCCGGAGAGGATGTCGGTGAGCTGCTCGACGTCGGCGCCGGTGATGGCCGATTCGCCCTCCCCGTGCTTCTTGCGCAGCCGGTTCACCAGCTCGGCGCGGAGGATGTCGATCCTTCCGTGCAGGATCCGGCGCTGATAGGAGACCTCCTGCTCCTCCTCGGTGAGCTGCGCGATCAGCTCCTTCAGCTCTCCGTCGGAGAGGGCTCCCAGATCCGGAACGGTGTCCATTGCAGTCCTTTCGTGAAGCGGATGGCGAGTATAGACCGAGGTGTCAAGTCGAGCTTGAGGGTGTGCGGCGAAGGAAGGCGATTCCCTCCTGGATGTAGATCGCGCTGGCCCACCAGGCCAGGGCCAGACCGAGGTACAAGGATACGTCGGCCACCGGGGTGTCGGCCAGCAACGCCAGGAAGATCGCGAACATGAGCGGCCACACCGCCCACCGGCCCACCATGTTGATCTGGATGTCCATTCCCTTGCGCAGCCCGAACTGCGTGAGCACGAGCATGAAGAGCTCCCGCAGGCCGAGGGCCGCCAGCGCCCACCTGGGCAGCAGCTCGAAATGCCAGCACACCACCGCCCCGCAGAGCACAAGGGCGCGATCGGTGAGCGGGTCGAGCAGAGCCCCCAGGCGGCTGTACTGGCCAGTGACGCGGGCAAGGAACCCGTCGAGCTGGTCCCCGATCGCGATCAGCCAGAAGACCGCCGCCACCGACACCCCCCTGCCGTCATCCGAGGAGAAGGCCATCGCCAGGAAGACCGGCAGCAGCGCCAGCCGGACGTAGGAGACCAGATTCGGGAGGGTAAGCGGGCGAAGCGGCTGGCCCTTCTGCGTCTCGGGTGGAGGGCCGCCGGATCGGTCGAGGCCCATCAGCCTCCTCTTGCTCAGGGAAGCTCGCGCCACAGCTCCGCCGCGGCCGAGGCCGCACCCTCGAGTGCAAGTGGCCGCTTCTCGAGCCCACGCCGGACCTGGGCCTCAACCTCCCCGCTCTCGAGCCCGCGCCTGCCCACGGTGAGCCGCAGGGGGCACCCCAGCAGCTCCGCATCGGCGAACTTCTCCCCCGCGCCGGCGTCACGGTCGTCGTAGAGCACCTCGAGCCCCAGCGAGCGAAGCTCCTCGTACAGCCGATCCGAGACCCGGCGGGCCTCCTCGCCCTCCTGGCCGAGCGTCACGAGGTGCACGTCGAAGGGAGACATCGCGCGGGCCCACGAGATGCCCTTCTCGTCGGCGAACTGCTCCACGGACGCCGCCATCATCCGCGCCGGCCCGATCCCGTAGGAGACCATCCAGATCTGGCGCTCCTTGCCCTGCTCATCGACGAAGGTGGCACCGAGCGGGTCGCTGTAGCGCGTGCCGAGCTTGAAGATGTGCGCGATCTCGATCGCGGGCTCGATCCGGATCGTCGCGCCGCCGGGACAGGTGTCCCCGGCCTCGACGGTGCGGATGTCGGCCCACCCGGGCTCGAAGTCACGTCCGGGCTCGACGCCCCGCAGGTGCCGCCCCTCCTCGTTTGCGCCGGCGATCAGCCCGCGCATTGCCATGAGCGCCTCGTCTGCCAGCACAGGCACCTGCATCCCGACCGGCCCGACGTAGCCGGGGGGCGCTGCGAAGAGATCTCGGATCTCCTCGTCGGTAGCGAGTCGTGCGGGCTCGCCGAGCGCGTTCTGGAGCTTGATCTCGTTCAGGCGGTGATCGCCCCTCACCACCGCCAGCAGGGGCGTGCCGTCACCGCGCATCACCGGCAACGCCTTGATCAGAGCGCCGGCGGGGACCCCGAGAACCCCCGACACGCTCTCGATGGTGGTGGCTCCGGGGGTGTCCACCGGCTGCGGCTCGGGGGCGGGGGCGGGCAATCCGTGCACAGGCGACGCGGTGGCGCTCGCGACCTCCACGTTGGCGGCATAGCCGGTGTCCGAGAGCGCAACGTCGTCCTCCCCGGCGGCGCAGGGCGCCATGTACTCGTGCCCGCCCAAGCCGCCCATCATCCCGACGTCGGCCTGCACGCGGTGCCACTCGAGCCCCGACCGGTCGAACATCCGATCATAGGCCGCGACGTGCTGCCCGTAGGAGCGCTCGAGACCCTCGAGGTCGCGGTCGAACGAGTACGAGTCCTTCATGACGAACTCGCGCGTGCGCAGCAGCCCCGCACGCGGGCGCGGCTCGTCTCGCTCCTTGACCTGCATGTGGTAGAGGATCATCGGCAGATCGCGGTAGGAGCGCACCTCCCGGGCCATGTGGAACGTGAGCGCCTCCTCGTGGGTCATCGCGAGCACCAGGTCGGCTTCTCGCCGGTCCTTCAGCTTGAACAGCTCGTCGATGTCATAGCGGCCCGAGCGCTGCCACAGCTCGGCGGGCTGAAGCACGGGCATCAGCATCTCCTGACCGCCGATCGCGTCCATCTCCTCCCGGACGATCTCGGCCGCCTTGCGGTGCACCCTCCAGCCGGCCGGCAGGTAGGTCCACATCCCGGCGGCAAGCTGTCGCACGAGCCCGGCCCGCACCATCAGCTTGTGGGAAAGGGCCTCCGCATCCGCGGGAGCCTCCTTCTCGGTGGGCAGCAGGTAGCCGCTCAGGCGGGCCATCGCGCGAGTCTAATCGTGGCCGGAGCGCCCTGCCTTGGTACCGGCGGCCCGTTGACGGCGGGGTCAGCCGCGGCTGAAGCGGCGGCCGGCCGTGGGGGACTGGCTCTCGTCGAGCGTCACGCGCTTGCGCGGCACGCCGGTCATCGGCAGCGCGACGCCGTTCTCGAGCGCTTCGCCCGACGCCGCGGCGGCCTCCATGGCGGCAAGCCGCTCGGGCGTCAGCTCGCCGGCGTTCTCCTCTTCGATCTCCTGCACGAAGGCTGCTCCCTCGGCGGCCTGGCGCTCGTCCCTCACCACCGTCCTGCCGGCCGCGTAGTACTTGTCGATCTCCTCGAAGAGGACGTCCACGAGCTGGTCCTGGGGGACCTTCTTCAGCGCCTCGCCCTTCGAGAAGATGACGCCTTGGTTTTTTGCGCCCGAGATGCCGAAGTCGGCTTGGGCGGCCTCGCCGAAGCCGTTGACCACGCAGCCGAGCACCGCCACCTCGATCGGGTCGTCGTATGCCTGAAGGCGCTGCTCCACGTCGGTGACCACGGAGTCCATGTCGAACTGCAGCCGCCCGCAGGTCGGGCAGGCAATGAGGACGGGGCCGCGCTCGCGCAGCTTGAGGGCCTTGAGGATCTCCCAGGCCACCTTGACCTCCTCCTCCGCGTGGAAGGTGGACAGCGATATCCGGATCGTGTCCCCGACGCCGTCTGCCAGGAGCGTGCCCAGGCCGACCGCTGACTTCAGCGAGCCCGTCCACTTGGTGCCCGCCTCGGTGATGCCGAGGTGCAGCGGGTAGTCGATCTTCTCGGAGAGCAGGCGGTTGGAGGCGATCGTGTTCGGGACGCTCGTGGACTTGATGGACACCTTGAAGTTCTCGAACCGCAGCCTCTCCATCAGCTCGACGAACTCGACCGCGGCCGTGACCAGGGCCTCGACCGGGCTCTCTGCCTCGAGCGCGTGCAGGTGCTTGGGAAGCGAGCCTGAGTTCACCCCGATCCGCATGGGTGTGCCGGCGGCCCGGGCGCGTTCGGCCACCTCGGCAACCTTATCGGGCCCACCGATGTTGCCCGGGTTCAGGCGGATGCAGTGGGCGCCCGCGTCGATCGCCTTGAGCGCCAGCGTGTGGTTGAAATGGATGTCGGCGATCACCGGTATCGGCGACTCCACCACGATGCGCCGCAGCGCCTCCACGTCCTCGTCGCGTGGCACCGCACAGCGCACGAGGTCGGCGCCCGCGTCGGCGATCGCCCTGATCTGGCTCATGGTGGCCTCGAAGTCGGCGGTCTCCGTCTTCGTCATCGACTGCACCGCGACGGGCGCACCGCCCCCGATCTTCACGCCGCCGACGTCTATCTGCCTTTTCGAAGCCACCGTTGCGAAGGGTATCTGCCGCGGGTTTCCCCGGGAGGCGGATGGCACCGGGGGCTCGCGCCGCCGGCCACATCCTCCGGAGGTTCAGGTCTTTGAACACCCAGGTCATGTCGAAAGACCGAACCCCCTCGCCGGGGCTCCACCG
>DASZCV010000175.1:0-1783 GCA_035942755.1 Thermoleophilaceae bacterium | reverse complement strand
GGCGACTTCGTGACGCCGACGTGCCGGCTGCACTACGGAGGGATCCTGATGGCGATCGGCCGCTGGGCGGAGGCCGAGAAGGAGCTGCTCGCCGCCGCTCGGATGTTCGAGGGCGGCTATCGCGGGATGCGCGCGGCTCCGCTCATGAGACTTGCCAGCCTGCGGGTGCGTCGAGGGCGCTTCGAGGACGCGGGTAGGTCCGCCTGGGGCCAAAACCGGACGGATGTGCAAAAGCCCCGCCCCGCCCGCTCCAGCGCTGGCACGGGCGCCGGTCAAGGCGCCAACACGGCGCCGGCCGCTGGCAGCCCGGTGCTCACCCGGCGATTCACCGGCCCGCGCCGGCGCGCCGCCCCGCTCAGCGCAGGGAGCAGGCCGCCAGCACGCGGGCGTCGAGCGGGGCTGACCGGTAGCGCCACGACTGGGGCCCACGGCCCTCCAGCGGGCAAGCGCAGACGGGGTGCAGGTCCTCCAGCTCGATGAGTAGGCGACCTCCAGGTCGCCCACGTAGACAAAGAAGTCGTCGTGGGCAACCTCGCTTCGCTCCCCGAAGTCCTCCCACAGCTCGATGGGGTCGCGTGCGTGCACCGCCTTGACGCGGGCCAGCGCCCGGGCGCGGCCATCGCCCCGCGATGCGGCTCGTCGGGCGTGATCCCGAAGCTGTCGACCAGGCGGGCGAACAATCCACCGCCTCGCGGATGCGCACCGCCGGGTGCTCGTGGAAGCACGATCGTCAGAGAGGGCCAGCTAGGCTGGTTCTCAACGTACCCCAATCTCACACCTGTACTGAGATGGCAGACGAGCAGGCGGTCTACGAGTCAATAGCCCAGACGATGCGAGACTACGGCTACCGTGACGTTACGGCAGCGGTAGTGCGCGAGATCGACGAGGGTTCTCCGACCGAGAAGCGCCCGGGGGTCATATCGATGTTCGCCGCCCGAGAGCTGGAGAAGGCCCGGGACTCTGGGCTGCTTCATCCTGTGGCTGCTGCGGCCGAGCAGCCACCGCGATCGCTCGATGTGGAATAGGACGGCCAACGCAGCACTCCAAGCACCGTTGTGACCGCCGCTCGATGGGTAAGGACGTTCCATAAAAGCGGAGGAGACTCGGGAGGACGCAGAGCGCCAAACTTTCTGGAACGAGTGGTCGAGGTCTTCGGAATACGGCGTCGGCGCCGCGTGACCTTCCAGCGGAACGTCAAGAAGCTCACGGGTACGCAGTCGCTTCCACGCTGGGAGACTCGAACCCCCGACCGCCTGGACCACCAGCCAGGCCACGGGGTTCGGGTGGGGTCAGATGGCCCGTGTTACGTAATCACCATCGCCATGTTCTGGCAGGAGCACAACCACCCCGTCGCGCACTTCCACGCCGAGTACGGCGAGCATGCCGCCTCGTTTCCGATCGACGGGACGCTCCTGGCCGGCTCGCTGCCGCCGCGCGCGATGCGCCTGGTGCGCGAGTGGGCGGAATTGCACCAGGACGAGCTGCTTGCCAACTGGGAGCGCGTCCGCAATCTGGAGCCGCTCGTTTCGATCGATCCGCTCCCCTAGCATCGTCGTCATGACCGACGCCCCGCCGCTCCGGCGCATCGTCCACGTCGAGGTGCTCGACGACCACGAGCTGCGCCTCATGTTCGACGATGGGCTCGTCGGTGACGTCGCGTTCGGGGATCACGAGTGGCGTGGTGTCCTCGCCCCGCTCCGAGACCCTGCCCGGTTTGCGGAGGTCGGCATCGAGATGGGCACGCTGTCATGGCCTGACGGGCTCGACATGGCGCCAGAACCTC
>DASZCV010000174.1:0-29943 GCA_035942755.1 Thermoleophilaceae bacterium | reverse complement strand
GCCTCACCCCGCGCACCATGGCATTCGATTAGCTGGCGGGAACCACGTCTTCGGCTGTTCCGTGGAAGGCCCACAAAGGGACCGTCTTCAGTGGACACCCTGGTCGTCGGTCGCCGGGGCCACCGGCTATCGGCGCGACGGCCGCAAAGCGCCGGGGGTAGGCGCTCGCGAGCTCCCAGACGCCGTAGCCGCCGAGGGAGAATCCGGTGGCATAGATGCGCCTGCGGTCCACCCGGTGGCGCCGCTGGATGTGATCGAGCAGCGATCTGAGCCGGGCCGGCGCCCACCGCGAGGCGGTCTGGGGCGATACGGCGATGAACGGAAAGTCCGGGTGGCGGAGGACGGCCTTCGGAATGCCCTGGCGGCGCACCCTCTGCAGGGCCCGTCGACCGCTGCCGAGAACGTCCGCCCCGTGGAGGTAGAGCAACAGCGGCCACCGGCGCCCGCCGGCCGCATATTCGCGCGGCAGATACAGGAGGTAGTGGGACCTTCGCCCGTTCGGCTCCTCGAACGCCAGTGCGACCTGCCGGGCCGGCGCCACGGCTGAGCCCTGTGCTCTCGGTGAGGTTCCGGGTGACTCTCCGCCACAGGACAGGGAAGCGGATGCTCCGGCGAGCAGGGCGCCAGCTGCGACTCCTATGGCGAGTGCATGGCGAGGGATGGCGCAATTGCTTTCCCGGCCGGTCGGTTTGAAACTGGCGGCTCGCGCCAGGCCGGGGTTACGACCGCCGCGCCACCTCCTCGGAGGCATGGCGCTCGTCACCGCACCCGGCTCGACAAGCTCCGGCAGGTTCCGCCGTGGCCCGGACTGGGAATCATCACGATGCAAACCGATCCGAGAGGAGCACAGATGACTCATCACGAACATGATCAGCCGCTCGAGGGCAAGCGCGCCGCGGTAGCGGTCGGCCCGCTCTACGAGGAGATCGAAGCGCTGTATCCGCTCTACCGACTGCGAGAGGCGGGTGCACAGGTGCAGGTGGTGGGCGCCGAGGCCGGCAAGACGCTTCCGGGCAAGCGCGGCGATGAGATCGAGACCGAGGCGGCTGCGGGCGACCTGTCGGTGGACGACCTCGACGTGCTGGTGATCGCAGGCGGCTACGGGCCGGACAAGCTGCGGCTGGACGACGGCCTACTCCAGCTCGTGCGGGACGTTCACGGGCAGGGCAAGCCCATCGCGTTCATCTGCCACGGGGGCTGGGTGCCGATCTCAGCCGGGATCGTGGAGGGTCGGCGCATGACCGGAAACCCGTCGATCGAGGACGACGTCCGGAACGCCGGCGCGGAGTGGGAGGACTCGGAGGTGGTCGTCGACGGCAACCTCGTGTCCTCGCGCAAGCCCGATGACCTGCCGGAGTTCATGCGGGCTACGATCGAGGTTGCGGCCCACGCCGGGGCGCCGGCGTAGCCGAACCCGGGGAGCCCACCTGGGCTCCCCGAGCCTCAGCGAAGGCGCGGGAACCGCTCGACCCCGTCACGCCGCCAGGCGATGATCGTGACCTCGATGGTCAGGGAGCTGGGATCGATGTTGCCGCTGTCGATCACACGATCATCGCCGGGCCGGACGGAGCCGTGGATCTCAACGGAGCCGGCGCTGCCGGCGCTCGCCCAGGCCACGCCCCCGAGCCGACTCAGCATGAGCGCGCGTCCCAGCGGCACAGCTCCGGGCATGGTTCTGACCCGGTGGCGGCGGAGGTCGTAGACGCTGATGGCGGAGGTCGTGGGGTTGTAGCCCGGCGGACACTGCGCCTTGCAGCTCACGTCGGTCGAGGTGTGGGCCCACGCCACGAACACACCCGCCAGCCGTACGTTGCGATAGGAGCTGCTCGAGACGTAGTCGTCGTCGAATGCCGCGTGAAGTAGAACGCGCCTGCCCGTGGAGCGACGACATGCATACAGGTTGGTGCCCTCGCCGGTCCGCACCCGGTACACGCGCGCGAATCCATTCTGGGCAACCGTCTTTGAGTGGGCGCGGATGCAGGACTGCCGCGGCTTGGCGGTCGCAGCCGCCGGGACGCCGGCGGCGACAGCCATCCCCAGGATGCAGACCGCGGTGCAGGCGAGCCTCTCTCCACAGCCGAGGATGGCTCCAGTGTGCCAGCGGTTGTGCGACCGGTCAATCCAAGGGCCTGCACCGTGCCGGGGCCGGCCGGTCGAACGTCTGGCCACTGGTGATACGGACATCGGACGTGTGGGTACCTGGATGGCATGCGTGGATCGGGTATCGGCGGTGTCATCTATGTAGTGATCGGCGTGCTCGTTGCAGCGGCGGACAACTACTTCGATCACCTGAACACGATCGGGCGCCTCTTGTCGGCGATCCTCGCCGTCATGCTCTGGCCGCTGCTCCTGTTCGGGATCGACATCCGCGTCGGCTGAGACAGGCGACTCGGCCGGAGGCGCGGTCAGGCGCTCTCGTCGAGCCGTCGGGCCGGGCCACCCCCGGCGCGGCGGTCATCCGCCACCGGAATGTCGCGCGCGCGGCGGTCCCTGATCAGTGCGACGACTGCCTTGAGCCCTCCGCATTCCGAGCACGGGTGGCGCTGCAGAGGGAAGAGCCGGGCCACGAGGGCGCTGCTCTCATGCCCGCAGGATCTGCAGCGGAGCTCTGCTATCAGCGCCACCACACTCATATACCACCGAATTGTCGGCCCTCGCTCGTAACCGGCTCCCGGCTGGACGAATTGGCCATCGACGCCGGCCACCATAGGCTTCTCCCTGATGCGTAACAGCGCAGCGGTGATCAAGCGAACGCTGGTCTCCTTCTACGACGACCAGATGACCCATCACGCGGCGGCGCTCACCTATTACGCGCTGATGGCGCTCTTCCCGACCCTTCTGGTGGCGCTCTCGCTGCTCGTGCTGCTGGGCGAGTACCCCGCCACCTACGACGCCATCATCGCGTATCTGCGGAAGGTGGCCCCCAGCACCGTGGTCGAGCCGCTCGACACGTCGCTTCGCAAAGCGCTGCAGAGCAAGGGTGGCGCCACGGGCGCGTTGGCTCTCGGCGTGCCTGCCGCGCTCTACGGCAGCACCGGTGTGCTCGAGGCGGCCCGCCGTGCCCTGAACGTGGTCTTCGAGGTGGACGGTGGTCGCAGCTTCGTGCGCCGCAAGACGGTGGACGTCCTGTCGTCGGTCGTGCTGTTCGCGCTCGTCCTGCCGAGTGTCGTGCTCGTGTTCGTCGGCGGCCAGTTCGCCGACGACCTGTTCGGCTTCATCGGGCTTGACTCGACCGCGGCGCAGATCTGGGGCATCGTTCGCTGGCCGGCGGCGATCCTGGTGGCGATGCTGGTCTTCGCGTTCGTCTACTTCGTGACGCCGGACGTGAAGCAGCGGTCGTTTCGGTGGGTCACCCCCGGGGCGGTGGTGGGCGTGGCGCTGTGGCTGCTGGCATCGCTCGGATTGTCGGTCTACATATCGAGGGTGGCTGACGTCGGTGCGTTCTATGGCACCTTCGCGAGCGCGATCGTGCTCCTGGCGTGGATGTGGCTCACCAACGTGGCCCTCCTCCTGGGCGCCGAGCTCAACGCCGAGATCGAACGGCAGAAGGAGCTGGGGGAGGGCGTGCCGGAGTCGGGCACGCTGAACCGCCCGGCGAAGGTGGACTAGCGCCCGCGCCCAGGTAAGCTCGACCCATCGCCAGCACCCCTGGAATCGAGAGGGAGCGAGAGCTCGTGGCAGAGGCCGTGTTCTACGCGCTGTTTCGCGTGGTCGAGATCGAGGAGCTCTCCGATCCCGAGAAGGCCGTCCAGTGGGCTCGTGGCATGGTCGAGGATCCGGTTCTGCGACTTGCCTTCGGTGACGGCGTGATCAAGGCCGTCACCGCGCGCACCGCGGAACCGCGCACCGCGGAACAAGACGGTCCGCCGGCCGACTGAGCCCGCACCCGGGCCTCGGCGAAGCGGAGGACCGGCGTGGGTTCAGCGGGGCTTCGCCACGCCGCGAGGCAGCGCCGCCGGGGCCTTCTTCCCGAGCCCGGGCTGGGAAGCTGCCGGCAGCTTGACCGGCTGACTCGGCCTGCCCGGCGCCTCCTCGGAACGGCCAGGTGCGCCGCCGACGGGTCTGCCCGGCTGAGCCGGCCGGCGCGGGGCCTCCTCCGAGCGCCCGGGGCTTGCGGGGCGTCGGGCGCCACGCCGCGTGGCGGCCAGCGGCACACCTCCGGGGGCGGCAGCCTGCGGGACGCTCGCTCCCTGGCGCCCGGAGGCCGGCGACTTCGACGACCGCGCGGGCGCCCCTGGCGTGCGGGTGTCACTCGCCGCTCGGGGCCTCTCTGCCGCCTTGCGGGGCGCCGGCCGCCTGCCGATGGCGGCTGACCCCGCCGTCCTCGTGGCACCGTGCTCGGCGGGGGCTGGGGAGGACGGCTGCGCTGTCTTCTTGGTCCCTGGGTCCCCCTGCTCGCGGAGGACTTGGGACCCACCGGCCGCGAGGGCGCTGCCGCCGATGGCGAGCGTCAGAAGAAGCGACAGCAGCCGGCGGGAGCGCAGCGTGCTTCCGCGGCCGGTGGCGGGGCTTCGGGCGCCCTGGCGCATCCGCCCGGCGCACTTCACGAGTGCCTCTGCCACATCGGGGTCGAACTGGGTGCCGGCGCTGCGCGTCACTTCCTCCAGTGCGGCCTCCGCGGCGCGCCCCCGGCGGTACGAACGGTCCGATCGAATGGCATGAAAGGCATCGGCGCAGAAGACGATGCGGCTCGCCAGGGGAATGCTCTCGCCCGCCAGCCCGTCGGGGTAGCCGCCCCCGTCCCACCGCTCGTGGCTGTGGCGCACCACCCGGGCGACCTCGTCAAGCTCCGGCACCGACTGCACGATCTGCTGTCCGGTGATCGTGTGCTCTCGGATCTGCGCCCATTCGCGGTCATCGAGCGGGCCGGGCTTCTCGAGCACCTCGCGGGGAATCGCGACCTTTCCAACGTCGTGAAGCTGCGCCGCGGCCAGCAGCTCGGCGCGGTCGTGCCCGTGGATGCCGAGCTCGTCGGCGATGGCGTCACAGAGGTGCACCACGTCGTCCGAGTGATCGCCGGTGTCACCGTCGCGCGCGTGGAGCGCCGCTGTTGCCATGCTTATGGCCGCCCGTTTCGCCGCCCAGGCCAGGTCCTCCTCCTGGGTGCGCGGATGGCCGCCCCAATCGCTGTCGCGCCGCCTGGGCCCGGTCCTGGCGTCGAGAACGACGTCCTCGGCAAAAGAGTGGCGGCGTGGCAGATCGGACATGCGTGCAACGAGTATCGGCACGCCGCGGGGAAAGGAACAGCTCGAACATCCGTCCAGAAGGGGTGGGCACGGTTCGCGGGCGGCGGGCCACCGTCAGCCAGGCAACCTGCGTGCCCTCAGCGCCACGGTCTGCCTGCCACGCCTGCCGTCGTCGGTGAAGACGATGGCGGCGCTCAGGGTGGCCGCCCCCTCGGCGCCCCTGCGCCTCGCCGGCACGAAGCTCACCACGACCTTGCAGCTCGCCCCGCGGGAGAGCGACGCGCCGCTGCAGCCGTCGGTGATGGCGAAGTCCCTCCTGTTGGCGCCCGCCAGACGTACGTCGCCGAGGGTGATCCGCGCGCCGCCCCGGTTCTCGGCTTGCACCACCTGCGGCCTTGACCGCTCGGCCACCCTGGCTGTGAACCCGAGCGACCTGGGCTCGATCGCCGCCGGTAGCGCCTGTGGTCGCTTGCGAGGCCGCCTCCTGTTGCGCCCGCCCCGGGCTGACCTCTCCCTGCCCTGCGAATCCGTGTCGCCGGCCTTATCGCCGTCTCCCGGAGATCCACCGTCGTCATCGCCGCCGGAGAGCGCCAGCACGATCGCCACCACGACCAGGAGCGTCGCGAGGGCGGCTACTACCGGCCTCAGCGGTGGCAGATCACGGCCCCTTTGCCCTTGGGGGCGCCGTGGGGGCGAGGGCGGCGGACCCGGGGACGGTGCGGCCGGCGGCGGCGGAGTGGCGGACGCCGGTGTGGGGGCCGCTTCCGGCGGCGGCGACCAAGTTGCAGACGCCGGTGTAGGCGCCGCTTGCGGCGGCGGCGGATCAGGGGGAGGCGGTGCCGAAGGACGAGCCGGTGGGGCCGGGGGCAGTGATGGGGGAGGGGCGCCGCGTCTGAGCGTCTCCAGATTCTCCCGGGTGAGGTTCAGGGCCTCCCCGTCGCCCAGGCTCTCGCGCAGCCGCACCGAGTCGTTCAGGAAGGCGGTCCCACCTTCGAGATCACCCAGGCACCCGGCGCGGGACCCGAGCTGGTGCAGGGCCCATGCCTCGGTGGGCTGCTCGCCGATCGCGCGCGCCGCCGACAACGCCCTTTCGAGTGCCTGCCGCCACGCGCCCCAGCGGCTGCCGAGCGCGAGCGGCGCATCCGCTCGGCGCGCCAACCGGATGACCGTGCCGTGATCCTCCGCCTCTGCCGCAGCAGCCAGCAGCGAGAGGACCGCCGGTGCCTCCTCGGCGCCCAGCTCCCGCTCGCTTCGTGAGTAGTGCGCGAGCGTGCGCTCCCGCCATGCGGCAGCGTCCGTGTGACGCGCCACCGCTGTGCCCGTCGCACCCACCAGCGAGTAGCTGCGGCCGTGTGCCTCGACGAGCCCGCGCTCCTCGAGCGAGGAGAGCGCGCGCCCGGTGTCGGGCACGCCCGTGATCTCGGCCAGGCGCCCCGCATCGAGCGCCACCCGTTGGAAGGCCGCCAACGGGCCGAGCACCCGTTCCTCGTGGCCTTCGATGGTGCGGGTCACCAGCTCGTCGAACTGCTCTTTCGGTGACCCGGAGGGGGCGGGCCGGTCCGTTGGTGGCCGTGACCGTCGGATCATGAGGTGCGCTGCCTGCACGATCCGCAGCGGATGCCCGTCGAGTGTCCGTGCAAGGCGGGTGAGCGAGGCGCGCTCACGGTCGCTCAACTCGCGCCCCAGCTCGCGCCGCGCAAGCGCGAGACAGGAGTCCTCGTCCAGGCCGTTGAGGGGGATCGGCCGCGCCCATAGCCGCCGCTCGGCCGCGGCGATGGCGAAGGCACATCCCGGCGCCAGCGTCATCACACGCTCGAGCTCCTGGCGCGGCAGATCCGCGTCGTCCAGCACCACGAGCCCGTGGCGGTCCCTCAGATATTGCGCCAGCTCGGCGACGGTGGCCACCTTTGCGCCGTCGTACTCGTAGAAGCTCTCGAAGAGGATCTGCAGCACGTCCTCGCCGGGGTGGCCGTCAACGTGAAGGAACACCACGTGCCCGGGGCGCCCGTGGCGCTGCGCGAGGTGGCGAAGCAGGGCGGTCTTGCCGATCCCCGGCTCCCCCAGGATCTCGACCGGCGCGTTCGGCGCGAGCGCTCCTTGCGCGCTGTGCAGCTCGCGCTCGCGGCCGAGCAGGGAGGGAAGGTCTCCCGCAAGCGCGCGTGCGGGAGCCGCCCTCGGCCGCACGAGCGGCCGCGAGTCCCATGCCGCGTAGGTCACGACCGCTCCGTGCTCGGAGCCGATCCTCAGGATGTGCTCGCCGACTGCTACCTGGCCGTCCATGACCGCGCCATGCTAGATGGTTGATTCCTTATTCCCGCACCCACGGATGATCCGCCATACCTGCGCTGGATCGCCACCCGCGTCCTCGCAGGTACTACCGGTACCTGCTTCGGCCGCGTGCGGCGCCCAGCTTGGTCTGGCAGGCCCCCGCCGGCACGCGAATTCGGAATCAACCATCTAGACGGTGGCCTGGCTGCCCCGGGCAATGCGAGAGCGCCCGTTGGCACTCGTATACTCGAAGTGCCATGCCGATCTACGAGTATCGCTGCAAGAACGGTCACACCCTCGAGGTGATGCACCGCATGAGCGACGATCCGCTCGCCAGCTGCACCACCTGCGAGGCGCCGGTGCAGCGGGTGTTCCACCCCGTGGCGGTGCACTTCAAGGGCTCGGGCTTCTACAACACCGACTACGGGAAGCAGGCAAAGGGGTCCGACGACGGCAAGGCAACGGGCCGCGAGGAGGGCAAGTCCAAGGACGGCGCCGACCCGTCTCAGAGCTCCTCTGACTCCTCTTCCTCGAGCAAGGGCGACTCCTCCTCGAGCAACCACGGCTCCTCCTCGAGCTCGTCGGACTCGTCGGGCGCCGAGAAGGCCGCGGCCAAGGCCGCCTCGGAGTCGAACTAGGCCGACCGGCCCACGGCCCCGAGGGCCCCCGCTGAGTGCCGCCTGTGCGGAGGCGGCTCAGCGCCCGAGCAGCTTCTCCACGGCGGCGCGCTTCTCGGAGTCCGCCACCACGGCGGCACCGGCCGGCCCGCAGCTGCCGCAAGAGAACTGCAGGACGTTCGAGTCCTTCGTGCTCCCGGTGATCAGATCGATGAAGAGCCCGAACAGGCCGGCGCTTCCCATGTCCGTCTCGATCGTCTTCGGGGCCTGCCAGCTCACCCAGGGCAGCCGCACGAACGTCGTGGCGGAGAGCAGCCTGCCGCGGATGCCGGCGAGCACCTCCTGCTGGCGAGCTGCGCGGTCGCGGTCGTCCTCGGCCGGGGCGCATGGGTTCTTGCGCACGCGCGCGAAGCCGAGTGCCCGCTCGCCGTCGAGCTTCTGCTCGCCCGCCGGAAGCCGGTAGCCCTTCCAGAAGTTGTCGAAGGGAGGCGAGCAGATCCGCGACTTGTTGTTCACGGTGATGCCGCCGAGGGCGTCGATCAACTCGGGGAAGTCGGCGAAGTCCACCTCCACCACGTGGTTGATCTCGAGGCCGTTGCCGAGGAAGCCCTCGACGGTGTCGATCATGAGGCCTGGCCCACCGAGCGCGTAGGCGGCGTTGATCTTCTGCGCGCCGTGACCCGGGATCTCCGCGGCCGCGTCGCGGGGGATCGAGAGCTTGCGCACGCTTCCGAACGCCGCGTGAAGGACGAGGATGCTGTCGGCGCGCGCGGGGCCGGTCTGGCTCTCGTCGATCGAGTCCCCCGCGCGACGATCGGAGCCGAGCACGAGCACGTTGCTGCCGGTGACCATGTTGCCGCCCGAGGCAAGCGCCGAGTCCGCGCCGTCGTCCACGCCCTTCTGGACCTGGGCACTCGCGACGAAGAGGACGAGCGAGAGCAGGCACCAGCCGAGCGCGCCGAAGGCAAGCCACTTGAGCACCCTGCCGAGGGTGAGCCTCCCCGGGCCCCCAGACTCCGGCGCCAGCGGGTTGCGCCGCCGGCGCCCGCGATCGCGGAGGCCCTCGAGCCCGCCGGCGGGTCCCAGCGAGCCGAAGCGCCGGCGACGCGAGCGGTAGACCTTGTACTCCGGCCTGGGCGGGTGCTCGGGGTCGCTCACACGACCCTGTATATCGTCCGGCCATGCCGCCACGCCGGGTGATCGGGATAGATGCGGGCGGCACGAAGCTGCTCGGGGGCGTCGTGGACGAGGGGCTCGCGGTGCACCACCGCGTGCACCGCCTTTGGCGCGGGGCCGACCGCCGGGAGACGCTCGACATCATGGCCGAGGCCGTCGAGGAGGTCCGCGCAGCGGCCCCGGAGGTCGAGGCGGTGGGCTTCGGGATCCCCGCGCTCGTGGATTGGGAGCGGGGGGTCTCGGTGTGGTCCAACCACCTGCCGATCGCCGATGTGCCGTTCCGGGACCTGATGAGCGAGCGGCTCGGGCTGCCGGTGTACGTGGACAACGACACCAACACGGCGGCGATGATGGAGCACCGTCACGGAGCGGCGCGGGGGGCTGACCACGTGGTGATGGTGGCGCTCGGCACGGGGATCGGCAGTGGGCTCGTGCTGGACGGCCGGCTCTATCGGGGAGCGCGTGGCTTTGCGGCGGAGCTCGGGCACCTGGAGGTCGATCACGACGGCGACGAGTGCCCCGGTGCCTGCCCGGGCGTGGGATGCCTCGAGGTGCTTGCCTCCGGCCGGGCGATCGGCAGGGCGGCCGAGAGGGCCGCCGAGGCCGAGCCCGGGTCCACCTTCGGGCGGCTGCGGGCCCAGGGAGGGGAGATCAGCGGCGGCCTGGTCACCGAGCTCGCCCACGACGGCGACACACAGGCGCGCGAGGTCCTCGCCGAGATCGGCCGCCGGCTGGGCGCCGGGCTGACCGGGATCGTCAACGCCCTCAATCCCGAGATCGTGGTGGTCGGCGGCGGGGCCATCGCCGCCGGGGAGCTTCTGCTCGAGCCCGCGCGGGCGGTGGTGAGCGCACGCGCCCTCCCGCCCTGTGCAGAGCTGGTGCGCATCGTGCCGGCCCAGTTCGGTGAGGAGTCGGGGATGCTCGGCGCCGCTGTGCTGGCGCTCGACGGGGGAAGGGCATGAGCCTCGTGGTGTGCCCGACGCCGATCGGCAACCTCGAGGATGTCACCCTCCGCGTGCTCTCCGCACTGCGCGAGGCCGACGTGGTTGCCTGCGAGGACACGCGGCGCACGCGCACCCTGCTCGAGCGCTACGGGGTCACCGCCACGCTCGTGAGCTATCACGAGCACAATGAGGAGACGCGTGCGGCCGAGCTCGTGGGGCGGATGCGCGAGGGCCAGACGGTGGCGCTCGTCTCCGACGCAGGGATGCCGCTCGTTTCAGATCCGGGCTACGTGCTCGTCCGGGCATGCATCGCCGCCGGGTTGCCGGTCGAGGTGCTGCCGGGGCCGAGCGCCGCGATAGCGGCGCTCGTGGCATCGGGCCTGCCGGCCGATCAATGGCGCTTCCGCGGGTTCCTCCCCCGCAAGCGAGGCGAGCTGCGCCGCGCCCTCGCCGACCCGGGGGTCACGCTCGTGGCGTTTGAGTCTTCCAAGCGCGTTCCGGCCACCCTCTCCGTGCTCGAGGAGATCGACCCCGAGCGCCGGGTCGCGGTCTGCCGCGAGCTCACCAAGGTGCACGAGGAGGTCGTGCGGGGGACGGCTGCCGAGCTAGCACGGCGGTACGAGGGCTCGGCCCCGAAGGGCGAGGTCGTGCTCGTGGTGGCCCCCGGGCCTCCCATGGAGGCCGATCCCGACGCCGCCCCGGCCGGGCTCGACCAGCTGCGTAGGCTGGTCGAGGCCGGTGCCAAGCCGCGCCCGGCGGCCCAGGCGGTGGCCGAGCTCACCGGCGCGAGTGCGAACGCGCTCTACCGGGCGCTCACCTCGTAACGATTCCCTACGAACCGTCACGCGACGGTCACGGCGTGTGACGCTTCGAACCCGCAGAGGGGCGATTGGCCGCCGACCCGCCTACGGTGGCCTGCATGACCAAACGAGTCCGCCACCTTGCCGCCATGAAGGCGCTCCTGCTCCTGATCGGGGGGCTCGGGGCCGCCCTTGCCCAGCCCGCTGGCGCCCAGGCTGACGCAGGCTGGACGTGGCCGGTCGCCGGCGAGGTCATAACGCCCTATCACAACGGCCAGGACGCCTATGCCGGCGGTCAGCACCGCGGGATCGACGTAGCGGCGCCCAGCGGCACGCCGGTCTTTGCGGCGGTGGAGGGTCTCGTGCGGTTTGCGGGCACAGCGGGGTCGTCGGGGCTCACGCTCTCCGTGCGTACGGGCGACGGACGCTTCGCCACCTCCTACCTGCACCTCTCCTCCACAGCGGTTCGCGAGGGCGATCGGGTCCGGCTCGGGCAGCGGATCGCGGCCGTGGGCACCAGCGGCAGGCGCTCGGCCACCGCCCCGCACCTGCATTTCGGGGTGAGGGAGGCGGGCACCAGGCCCGCCTATCGAGATCCACTCGGACTTCTGCCTCCGCCCGGCACGCCGCCCGTCCGGGAGGCACCGCGCGGGTTGCCACTCCCGGTTGGCGCACCGGTGCGCCTCAGCCCGGCGCCCGAGCCGGTCCGCTCTCCCGCGCCCTCGCGCGCGCGCCGCCCCGTGCCGGCGCGGCGACGCGTAAGGGCTCCAGCGGGTCGGCGCATCCGCGTGCCCGCGGGCCGGCGCATCCGGATGCCTGCGGGCGGTCGGGCGCCCCTCCCGGGTCTGGGTCCGACGCTGGTGCCGGGGCCGGTTCCCCTGACCGCGCCACGCCGGGCGGTGCGCCGGGCGCACCGTCCCGGCCGCGCTCCTTCGAGCGGCCCCGCTTCGGCACCGGATGCAACGCCTCTGGGCGAGCCCGCACCCGCGTCGCCGGAGCGCCCGCGCCCGTCGCCGCGGGCGACCGGCGGCCCGGACCTCGGGTGGGCGCTCGCCTGCGCCGGTCTGCTGCTCGCGGCGGCGTGTCTCGGTCGCCCCGGGGGTCGCGGCGCCAGTGGCGATCGCCGCCGTGCCTCCGTGGGGGCGCTGCTTCGCCCACTGCTCGGCCGGCGCTAGAGCCCTGGCGCGTGAGCCTCGTACCGCCATGCGGCTGGACGAGCCGCTCTCCACAGGGCAGGGTGGTGCCGAAGTTCAGGCCCGCGGGGTCGCACCGCTCGATCGTCCTGCCCTGTGGTTCGGCCTGCGACCTTTCGGCAGAACAGTGCCGAGGTTCGCGCTCGATACCACGCGCGCCGCCTAGCTCCAACGGCGCGCTGCCCACACGGCGAAGGCCAACACCGCTACCCCACAGCCGATGTCCGCGACGACGTGGGCATGGCGCCACCACGGCATCGCGCTTGCCCCTTCCACGCTGTAGTGCCCAAGGCCGACGAGGCCGCTGGCCGAGTAGAGCGCCAGCGCCGCGGCGGCAGCCGCCACGCGGCCGCGGCGGAAGAGGGCGAGTCCGGCCAGCCCGGCTGCGGTGAAGACAAACCACGCGAGCGCGATGACCGTGGCTGACGGCGCCGGGCCAGAGCCTGGCTGCGGATAGTCCTCGAAGTTCACGACGTTGTCGCTGTAATGCAGGACCGAAACGACGATCGCGACGATCAGAAGCGCGGTGAGCGGCGCGACCGCTCGCTCGCGTGTCAGCGCCAGTCGAGGGTCGGTTCCGGCGTGCCCTCCGCGACCCGGATTCCAAGCCGCCCGCCACCGATCGCCGCGCCCGCGCACGGCGGCATCATGACTCGCTCTCGCCAGTAGCATCGACGGGCCATGTCCTACTACATCACCACGCCGATCTACTACGTGAACGGCGAGCCGCATCTGGGTCACGTCTACACCACCGTGGCGGCCGACGTGCTCGCGCGTCACATGCGGCAGCGGGGTGAGGATGTCTTCTTCCTCACGGGCACCGACGAGCACGGTGAGCCGGTGGCGCAGGCCGCCGAGCGGGAGGGCGTAACGCCGCGGGAGCTCGCGGACCGGCACGCCGAGCGCTTCAAGGCGGTGGCGGCGCGCGTGGACGCCACCAACGACTTCTTCATCCGCACGAGCGACCCGGAGCACCACGTGGTGGTGTCCGAGATCGTGACGAGGCTCAAGGCCGGCGGCCACGTCTACGAGGGCACCTACGAGGGCTTCTACTGTCCCCGTTGCGCGGACTTCAAGACCGACTCCGAGCTCGTGGACGGGAGCAGGTGTCCGATCCACCTCATCGAGCTCGAGCGCGAGAAGGAGGACAACTGGTTCTTCCGTCTCTCCGCCTTCCAGGAGCCCCTCGAGCGCCTCTACGCCGCCGACCCGGACTGGGTGCTCCCGCCCAACCGCTACAACGAGGCGCTGTCGTTCATCAAGGGGGGGCTGCGGGACTTCTCGCTCAGCCGCACGCGGATCAGCTGGGGAGTGCAGGTCCCGTGGGACCCCGATCAGGTCGTCTACGTCTGGGTCGACGCGCTGTTCAACTACTACTCGGCGCTCGCGTACGCGCGTGAGGGGGAGGACCTCACCGCCAGGTTCTGGCCCGCCACGGTGCACGTGATCGCCAAGGACATCCTCAAGTTCCACGCGGTGTTCTGGCCCGCGCTGTTGATGGCCGCTGAGATCGAGCTGCCAAGGCGCGTCTTCATCCACGGCTACCTCCTGATGGACGACCACAAGATGTCCAAGTCGCTCGGAAACGTGCTCGACCCCTTTCATGTGATGGACGTCTATGGCACCGACGCCCTGCGCTACTACCTCTTGCGCGAGGTGACCTTCGGTCAGGACGGCTCGGTGTCCCCGGAGGGCTTCGAGAACCGTTACAACACCGAGCTTGCCAACGAGTACGGCAACCTGGCCCGCCGGATCCTGTCGATGATCGCGAGCTACCGCGACGGGCTCGTCCCCGTGGCCGACCCGCCGCCCGAGCTCGCCCGCGAGCTCGCCGGAGCGGTCGAGGAGGTGCGGCGCTGCCTCGACCGGGTCGAGGTCAGCGGCGCGCTCGACGCGATCTGGAACAGGGTCCGGGCGCTCAACCGCTTCGTCCAGGAGCGCGAGCCCTGGAAGGCGGCCAAGGATCCCCAGCGCGCCGGCGAGCTCGACGCCGTGCTCCTCGGAGCGGCGGAGGGCCTGCGGGTCGTGTCCGTGCTGCTCTATCCGTACATCCCCCACACCGCGGTCAAGCTCCTCACCGCCCTCGGCCAGGAAGACCGCTCGCTCGATGCCGCGCGCTTCGGCGCCGGCGGCGGCGGCGCCCGCATCGGCGAGATCGGCCAGCTCTTCCCAAAGGTCGAGGCCGCCGGGCCCTCGACCGCCTAGAGGACCGCTGCGCGTGGTCGACACCCACTGCCACCTCGACTCCTGCAAGCCGCCGGACGGGGAGCTGGTGGCCCGGGCGCGTCAGGCCGGGGTGAGCCGGCTCGCCACCGTTGGGATGGACGGCGACTCGATAGGGCGCGCCCTCGCGGCCGCGCGTGAGCACGAAGGGGTCGTTGCGATCGTGGGGCGTCACCCACACCATGCGGAGGGGTTCGGCGAGGGGGACCTCGACGCGATCGAGCGGGCCGCCGCCGACCCGCTTGCCCGCGCGGTCGGTGAGACGGGGCTCGACTACTACCGCGACCGCGCGCCGCGGGCGGACCAGCGGCGCGCGTTCGAGGCGCAGCTCGAGCTGGCGGGAAGGGTCGGGCTGCCGGCGGTGATCCACACCCGCGCCGCGGAGGAGGACACGTTTGCCATCCTCGCCGAGCACGCCCGCAGCGTCACGATGATCCTGCACTGCTTCTCTGCGCCCGACCGGCTGGAGGAAGCGGTGCAGCGCGGCTACCTCTGCTCCTTTGCCGGCAACGTGACCTACAAGAACAACGATGCGCTCCAGGCCGCGGCGCGCGAGCTCCCCGAGGAGCTGCTGTTGATGGAGACCGACTCGCCCTACCTTGCGCCGAATCCGCTGAGGGGCAAGCCCAATGAGCCCGCCAACGTGCAGCTCACCGCCGAGTTCGTGGCGGATCTCCGCGGGGTCGGCTACGGCGAGCTGGATGCCGCGGTCGAGCGAAACGCGGCTCGGGTCTTCGGCTGGTGAGCGAGGCGGCGCCCGCGCCCCTGCCCCGCCAGGCCAGCCTCAACCGCCTGAAGCGGTTCGCCATCCAGCCCAACAGGGAGCTCGGCCAGAACTTCCTGATTGACGACAACATCCTCGAGGTGATCGGTCGTGCCGCGGAGCTGGACGCGGCAGACGTGGTGCTCGAGGTCGGTGGAGGCCTGGGCGCGCTGTCCGAGTACCTGGCCGCGCGGGTCGGTCACCTGCATGTGGTGGAGGTGGACCCGGGCCTGCGCCCCGCGCTCGAGGAAGCGCTGGCGCCGTTCCCAGGCGCGCAGCTGCACCTGGCCGACGCCGTGCGACTGCAGCTCGCGGACCTCGACCCGCCCCCCGGCAAGGTGGTGGCAAACCTGCCCTATGGAGTGGCGGCCACGGTGCTGCTCAAGTCGCTGGCGGAGCTGCCCGCGGCCATGCTGTGGGTGGCGATGGTCCAGCGCGAGGTGGGCGAGCGCATGGCCGCCCAGCCGGGCAGCAAGATCTACGGGACCACTTCCGTGCTCGCCCAGATCCCGTGCGAGGTGAAGCTGCTCCGCAAGGTGGCGCGGAGCGTCTTCCACCCTGAGCCGAACGTGGACTCGGCGCTGCTCCTGCTGCGCCGCCGGGCGCCCTTCGCTCCCGATCCGGTGGTGGCGCTCGTGCATGCGGCGTTTGCTCACCGCCGCAAGACGCTGGCGGGCTCCCTCGGGCTTGCCTCCGGGGCTAGGGACGGAGTGCGTGAGCGGACACGGGAGGCGCTCGAGCGGCTGGGGCATCCCGTCGACGCGCGCGCCGAGCGGCTGTCCCCGGGCGACTTCGAGGACCTCGCGGAGGCCATCGGCTGCGAGGAGCTCGCCGGCCTGCGACCGAGCGGCACCCCATACACGACAAAGACAGGACACCCGCAGGGTGCAGGGCACCCGCAGGGCACACGGCACCCGCAGGGCACACGGCACCCGCACGGTGCAGGGCAGGGGAGGGGCGCACAACGGTGAGCATCGTCGAGCACGCCTACGCCAAGGTGAACCTGGTCCTTCGGGTGGGCGCGCCGCGCGAGGACGGCCTGCATCCGCTCTGCTCGATCTTCGTGTCGGTGGATCTGGCAGACCGCGTGATCGTGGAGCGGGCAGCCGAGGACGAGGTGGTGTGCGCGGGCGTCGAGGGCCCGAACCTGGCCGCCGCGGCCGTGAGCGCCTTCCGCGCCGAGGTGCCGGAGCTTCCACCGGTCAGGGTGACGATCGAGAAGCGCATCCCGGTGGCGGCGGGGCTCGCCGGGGGGAGCGCGGACGCCGCCGCCGTCTTGCGCGCCGCGGAGAAGCTGAGCGGGGCGGGCCTTGGCTCCGAGCGTCTGCGCCGGCTGGCGACGGGCATCGGCTCCGACGTGCCGAGCCAGGTGGAGGCCCGACATGCGCTGGTGTCGGGGGCGGGGGAGAGGGTCGAGCCGATCGAGCTGCGGCCCATGAGCATCGTGCTCCTTTGGAGCGAGGAGGGCCTGTCCACGCGCGCGGTCTTCCGCGAGCTCGACCGTCTGCGAGGCGGCTCGCCCGCTTCCCTTCTCGACCCGCAGGCGCTGCGTGGCCTGGCCGGGGCGCCGTTGGCAGAGCTCGCGGGCGCGGTCGAGAACGACCTCGCGCCGGCCGCCACCTCCTTGCGACCCGAGCTCGCCGAAGCGGTGGAGAGCCTGCTCGCCAGCGGGGCGCTGGCGGCGCAGGTCACGGGCTCCGGGCCGACGACCTTCGGCATCTTCGGTGACCGTTCGAGCGCGGCGGCGGCGGCGTCGCAGCTCGACAATGCCATCGTCACGGAGGCGCGCCGCCCTTGAAGCACAAGAAGATGATCGGCCTGGCAGCCACGCTGGCGACGCTCGTGGCGCTCTACGCCGCGGGCCTGTTTCCCGATCTGCCCGACGCCCAGAAGGTGATCGCGGACCTCGCCGGTGGCCTCGGCAAGTGGACCTATCTCTTGGTCGGCCTGCTGGCCTTCCTCGAGACGGGCGCCTTCGTCGGGCTGGTGGTGCCTGGGGAGGCAACCGTGATCGTGGGCGGCGTGATCGCCGGCCAGGGCGAGATCTCGCTCCTCCTGCTGATCGGCCTGGTGTGGCTGTGCTGCGTGCTGGGGGACACCGCCAGCTTCTTCATCGGCCGCGGCCTGGGCCGCGAGTTCCTCCTTCGGCACGGGCCCAAGATCAGGATCAACGAGGAGCGCGTCGAGCAGGTGGAGTCCTACTTCGAGCGCCACGGCGGCAAGACGATCCTGATCGGGCGCTTCATCGGGCTTGTGCGGGCGCTTTCCCCGTTCGTTGCCGGGTCCTCGGGCCTGCGCTACCGGAGGTTCATTCCGTTCAGCATCATCGGCTGCGGGCTCTGGACGACCACCTTCGCCGTCCTCGGGTATGTGTTCTACCGCTCCTTCGACCGCGTGACGGCGATCGCCGGCAAGGCCACACTTGCCTTCGGCATCACGGTCGCGCTGGCCGCCGGGGCCATCTACTCATGGCGCAAGCTGCGCGTCGCGGAGAACCGAGAGGCGCTGGCGGCGTGGATCGGGCGACAGGGCAGGCGGCGCGCGCTGCGGCCGCTCGTGGTGCCGCTCGACGCAGTTTGGCGACGGGTGCTCGAGCCCGCCGCCGGCTTCGCGGCTCCCCGCCTTCGCTTCGTACTCGACCGGCTGACCCCGGGGCAGCTCGGGCTCGAGCTCACCTCGGCGCTCGCCGTCGCGGGTGTGGGCCTCTACGTGTTCACCGTCTATGCGGTGGTCCTCTCGGGCGATCGCGGCACCACGCCGGCTGACCTCGAGCTGCTCGAGCTGGCCGATGACCTACACCGCCCAGAGGCCGTGGACCTGGTGAAGGTGATCACGGAGCTCGGTTCGCTCGTCACGGTGTCGACCGTGCTGTTCGGGGTTGCCCTGCTCCTGCTCGCGCGCCGGCACATCACCGAGGCCGTGGCGCTCGTCGCCGGGACGATGCTCCTATACGTGGCGGTCCGACTCGCCAAGGAGGGCATCGACCGCGCCCGCCCGGCCCGGCCCCTCGCGACCGCTGAAGGAGCGAGCTTCCCGAGTGGGCACGCCGCGTACTCGACGGTCTGGGTGGGGATCGCGCTCGCCCTGGCGTCGGCCATTCGCGGTATGGCGCGCGCTGCCGCGCTCGTGGCGGTCGCCGTCGGGGTGGCGGTGGCGGTCGGCCTGTCGAGGGTCTACCTTCGGGTGCACTACTGGTCGGACGTGGCCGCCGGCTGGGGACTTGGTGCGGGCATCCTCGGCGCCTGCGCGGCCACGGCGCTGGCCGTCGCGTACATCAGGCAGAATGAGCACCGAGGCGCCCCACCGGACCCGGGCCGATGAAGACATGACCACAACCGAGCTCGCAATCACGCTGGCGGCGGGAATAGTCGCAGCGAGCTACATCGCATTCATCCTCGTGCCGGCGGTGTCGGCCTACGGGCGGTTCTGGGAGAAGGTCGGGGCGGGCTTTCTCACCCTCTTCATCCTGGGCGCGCTGGTGGGCATAGGGGCAGGCCTTGGTCTTGCCATCGTCTGGTCCTACGACCGCTACGCGTAGCCAAGGCCTGCGGGCGCCCCAGCGTCGCCGGCCGTGGGGCTGTGGGCCCTAGAATCGGGGGGTGGCTTCCGCGCAGAGACTCGTGGACGGCGCCTCCGAGACGTCCTTTCTCGAGGCGATGGGGGAGGTGTCGCAGGCCGTGGAGGCAGGCGCCGGCCTGCCCACGGTGGTCAGGGCGGCAGCCCACGCCCTGAACGCGAGCGTGGTGGTCATGGACCCCTCAGGCGGCGTGCTGGCCGTGGCCTGCCTCTCCCGGGAGGACGAGCGGGCGGTGATCGCAGGTGAGAGCGGAAGCGAGCGGATCGAGTTGCGGGTGGCCGATCAGCCCGGCGGCGAGCTGAGGTTCAGGGCGCGTGCCGGGCCGCCTCCCGCGGCGCTCGTGCGCATGGTCGGCACGCTGATCGCGCTCGAAGCAGAGCGCGCACGCGCACCGGAGCGCGCCACGGAGGCGGCCGTGGGCGACTTTCTCCGCGATCTGCTCTCCCGAAAGGTCACCGAGCGTCACGAGATCCTCGCCCGGGCCGAGGAGCTGAACTGCGATCTGAGCGACGGCGCGTGCGTGATCGTGGTGCGGGCACGGCCGCAGCATCCCGAGGAGGGGGACTGGCGGGCCCGCGTGCTGACGAGCGCCGAGCGGGGAGCGCGCTCGGTCGAGCGCAGCTCGCTTGCCGCCGGGGTCGAGCTGGGGGTCCCTCGATCACGCCCCCGGGCTCCGGGTGGGGACCCGCGCCACCGCCGGCCCGAGCGCGACCCGGTGTTGCTCGTGCCCGGCCACGGAGCGGAGCTTGCCCGGCGCGCCGCAGCCGCGGTCTCCAAGGAGCTCGAGGCGGGGCTCCACGGGTTCGCCGTCGTGGTCGGCCTGAGCCGCCCGACCCCCGATCCCTCCGATCTGCATCGTGCCGGAGCAGAGGCTCTCCTGGCGGCAAACGTGGCAGACGCACGCGGTCTCGGCCTCCTGCCCTTCGACGAGACGGGCGCCTACCGCCTGCTGCTGCCCGCCATGAGCGAGGACTCCGCCGAGCTGCGGCGCTTCCACGAGGAGACCGTGGCCCCTCTCGTCGCATACGACGAGCAGTACGAGACGGAGCTGGTGCGCACGCTCGAGACCTTCCTCGAGTCCGACGGAAACATTGCTAAGACCGCCGAGAAGCTCTTCGCCCACCGCCACACGATCCGTTACCGCCTCGATCGCGTTCGCGAGCTGAGCGGCCTCGACGTGGCCTCGAGCGATGGCCGCGAGCGCCTCAGCCTGGGGCTCAAGGCCATGCGGGTGCTCGGTATCTCCCCGCCCGGGGGTCCCGCGTGGGAGGCGGGCAGCGAGGGCGGCCGCGTGCCGAGCGCCGATAAAGACCGCTGAAACGTCCCCCCTATCTCCGTCCGCGAAAGTCCCGCCGATCTCCGCTCCGCGAACAGGGTTGCGGTACCTTCGCTGGAGTCCCTGGGGAGTGATGTAACGGCAGCATGGGGGCCTTTGGAGCCTCTCGTCCCGGTTCAAATCCGGGCTCCCCAGCTCACATCCGTCCGAGCGCTCTACGAGCGGCCTGCGCGCAGCCGGGCGCACTCAGGGCCGGCCCGCAGTACCCTGCCCGTCCGATGACCGAGCGGTTCACCGTGCTCGTGATGGCCGCCGGGCGCGGCACTCGCATGCGCTCCTCGATGCCCAAGGTGCTCCACCCCATCTGCGGCAAGCCGATGGTGCAATGGGTGATCGATGCCGCGCGAGCGGCGGGGGCGGCCGAGGTGGTGTGCGTGACGCGGCGGGGTGATGGAGTGGCGGCGGGCCTCCCCGAGGGCGTCACGGTGGCAGAGCAGCGCGAGGGTGAGGGCACGGGCGCGGCGGTGCTCGCCGCTCGCGACGCAGGCGGCACCACGGGCGCCGTGGTGGTGCTCTCGGGCGACCACCCGCTCATCTCGGCTGAGCTGATCGCCGAGCTGATTGCAACCCATCATCATCACGGCGCTGCGGCCACGATCCTCACCACCGACGAGCTCGATCCGGCCGGGTACGGGCGGATCGTGCGCGGCGCCGACGGTGCCGTCGACCGGATCGTCGAGACCAAGTACACGGAGGGGCTGAGCCAGGACGAGCTCGCCATACGGGAGGTCAACCTCGGCACCTACGTCTTCGAGGCCGGCGACTTGTGGGAAGCGCTCGACGCGGTCGCCGAGGAGCGTGGAGAGCGCTACCTGACCGGCGTCTTCCCTCTGCTACGCGGGAGCGGAAAGCCGGTGATCACCCATCTGACCCGCGACGTCTCGAGCGCCGTCGGAGTGAACGACCGCGTCGGGCTGATGGAAGCCGAGCGGCTTGCCCAGCGGCGGCTGCTCGAGCATCACGCGCGGGCCGGGGTGAGCTTCCTGGCGCCCGAGTCGATCCGCGTCGAGGCGGACGTCCAGATCGGACAGGACACCACCGTAGGCCCGGGGGTGACGCTGCGCGGGGCGACGCGCGTCGGCGAGGGCTGCACCCTCGGTCCCGCCACCACGATCACAGACAGCACGCTCGGAGACCACGTGACGGCCACCCACTCCTTTCTCGTGCAGGCGGCGGTCGAGGACCGTGTCTCGCTGGGGCCGTTCGCGTACCTTCGCCCTGGCGCCCACATCGGCGAGGCGGCCAAGATCGGCACCTTCGTGGAGGTCAAGAACTCGGAGATCGGGGCGGGCGCGAAAGTGCCGCACCTGTCCTACCTCGGCGACACCGACGTGGGCGAGGGGGCCAACGTCGCGGCCGGCAACATCACCGCCAACTACGACGGGTTCGCCAAGCACCGCACCGTGATCGGCAAGGGGGCCAAGACCGGCGTGAACGCCTCCTACGTCGCTCCCGTGAGCGTCGGCGAGGGCGCGTATATTGCCGCGGGGGCCGTGATCACCGACGACGTGCCAGATGGAGCGCTCGGCATCTCAAGGCCGGAGCAGAAGAACGTCGAGGGATACGCCGAGCGGGTCGAGAAGGAGCGCGGATGAGCATCCTCGACGAGTCCGCAGCCGGTCAAGAGGCGAGTCCGCCGGCCGCCGGCAGCTACATCACCGCCGGCTACGACAAGCGGCTGAGGATCGTCGCCGGCCGTGCGAGCCTCGACCTGGGCGCCAAGATCGCGGACCGGCTGGAGGTCGGCCTGACCCAGGCAGGGCTGAAGACCTTCTCCGACGGCGAGGTGTACTGCCGCTACGCGGACTCGATCCGCGGCGCGGACCTGTTCATCGTGCAGTCCACCTGTGCCTCCGACAGCGAGGGCCTGACCGTCAACGACGCGGTGATGGAGCTACTGGTCATGGTCCACGCGGCAAAGCAGGCCTCCGCGCACCGGATCATCGCGGTGACCCCCTGGTACGGCTACTCGCGCCAGGACAAGAAGTCGGCGCCGCGTGAGCCCATATCCGCCCGGCTGATCGCGGAACTGCTCGAGACGGCGGGCATCGACCGGCTCGTGGCGATGGACCTGCACGCCGGTCAGATGCAGGGCTTCTTCTCCAAGCCCGTCGATCACATGACCGCGATGCCGATCCTCACGCAGTTCGTGAAGGACCAGCTCGGCACCGAGAACCTGGTGATCATCGCCCCGGACGCCGGCCGAGTGAAGCTCGTGCGCAAGTTCGCCCAGAAGGTCGACCGCCCCTACGCCCTCCTCGAGAAGGAGCGGCCCGAGCACCAGGTGGCCGAGACGGGCTACGTGATCGGCGACGTCGAGGGCCAGATCGCCGTGATCGTCGACGACATCATCGACACCGGCGGAACGCTGAGGGCCGCGGCGGAGACGGTAATGGACGAGGGAGCCAAGGAGGTGTACGCCGTGGCCACCCACGGCGTCTTCTCGGGCAACGCATTCGAGACGCTGGCCGACTCGCCCCTGTCCGGGATCGTGGTCACGGACACCGTGCCGCTGCGGGAGGACCCCCCCGACAGCATCCGCGTTCTGACGACGGCCGACATCCTCACCGACACCGTCCGCAAGATCTTCACCGACGACTCGGTGTCTGAGATCTTCCAGGGTGAGAATCAGCTCTTCTAGCCCGAGACGCGACTAGCCCTCGCGCGCGGAGAACCGGCGCACGCGCCGCTCGCCGCGCGACTCGAAGTAGGCCCGCTCCTGCCGGCCGAGCTCGGTGGCGGGCTCGTCCGCGAACCACCACTCGCGACCGATCGCGTACCAGTTACGCGTGGCGGAGAGCTGTCCCAGCACCGCAAGGACGCCGACCTCCATCCGGCGGCCCATCAACTCGTTGGCCGGCACGTTCTCGCGCCGTACCACGTCGAAGAACTCCGAGCGCGGGTCGGAGACCGCGGAGATCGACTCCATCACCAGGGCCGAGTCGATCGTGATCTCGCGGTCCTGCATGTACCAGCCACCCACGGCCAGCACGTGCGCCATCAGCTTCTCCGCGTCCACCTTCCTGGGGTGGTTCAAGAAGCCCAGGTCGTGCAGTGCCACGCGTAGACGCTCGGGGTCTGCGTCGTGCACGGCCTCGAGCGCCGCGATCTCGAGCTCGATCTGCTCCTTGTCGAGGTGCTTGGTCATCCCGAAGTCGAGAAAGGCCACCTTGCCGTCGTCCATGAGGACGTAGTTGCCCGGGTGCGCGTCGGCGTTGAAGTGCTGGAGGTGGTAGATCGAGCCAAAGCAGAAGCGAAAGACGATCTCAGCGAAGCGGTCCTTCTCCGCCTGGGGGAGTGCCTTCACCTCGTCGAAGCCCACGCCGTCGACCCACTCGGTGACCAGCACGCGGCGGCGGGACAGGCGGGTGATCACGTCGGGCACGTGGATGAACGGATGGCCGCGATAACCCCGTGCGAAGGCGCGCTGGTTCTGGGCCTCGTACTCGTAGTCGAGCTCCTCCAGCACTCTCTCCTTGAGCTCGGCGGCCGCCGCCTTTGCGTCGAGGCCCGGGGCGATGGCCTTGGCCAGGCGCATGAGCATCGTGGCGTTCTGCATGTCGGCCCGCAGCGCCTCGGCCACTCCCGGGTACTGGATCTTCACGGCCACGGCCCGCCCGTCCGGAAGCGTCGCCCGGTGCACCTGGCCGATCGAGGCGGCCGCCGCGGCGTGGTGCTCGAAGTCCTCGAAGAGCTCCTCGACGGGGTCCTCCCATTCCTCCTCGAGCACGCCCTTGACCTGCTGCCAGGACATCGGCGGTGCGGAGCTGCGCAGGTTGGCCAGCTTGTCCTGGTAGAGCTCCCGGTACTCCTCCGGCAGGAAGTCCGTGTCGATGAAGGAGGCGAGCTGGCCGATCTTCATGGCCGCGCCCTTCATCGTTCCGAGCGTGTCCACCATCCGCTCGGCGGCCTCGAGGTGGCGCTTGTCGATCTGCGCGGCGGCGCGCTCCTTCGAGCGGGCGATGTTGGCCGCCCGCGTCCCGGCATAGCGGGCGCCCTGCCCTCCGATCACCGAGCCCACCTGGGCGGTGCGGCGGACCCTTCCCTTGGGGATCTCGCGGTCGTCGGAGGTCATGGGCACCACAGGGTAGAGCGCGCCCCCGCTACACTGGCCGGCCCCATGGCAGACAACGATCGCCCTTCCCTGAACGTCCAAGAGCGCTCCGAGCGTGGCTCGCGGCAGACCCGGCGACTTCGCCGCGAGGGCCTGATCCCGGGCATCCTCTACGGGGGCAGCCACGACGAGACCGTGACCTTCAAGGTCAACCATCGCGAGCTGCGCAGCGTGCTGGTGGACGGCTCGGCGCTGATCGATGTGAGGATCGGCGAGGAGAAGCCGGTGCCCGCGATCCTGAAGGACCAGCAGGTGCACCCGGTTCGCGGTGACGTCATGCACGTCGACTTCCTCGAGGTTCGCCTCGACGAGAAGATCCACGCCACCGTGGCCGTCGACCTCCAGGGCGTCGAGGACTCTCCCGGAGTCAAGGAGGGCGGCGTGCTCGACCAGGTCCCCCGCGAGCTGAACATCGAGGCGCTGCCCACGGACATCCCGGAGCGCATAGTCGTGGACGTCTCCCACATGGACATCGGCTCGACACTGAACCTCTCGGAGGTGAAGGCCGAGGCGGGCGTGGAGCTGCTGGACGACCTCGAGGAGACCACGATCGCAACGCTCGTCCCGCCCACGGTCGAGGAGGAGGCGGACATCGAGGAGGAGACCGGGATCGTGGGCGAGGCTGGCGAGACCGGCGAAGAGGCAGAGGCCGCCGCCGAGGGCGACGAAGGCTCCTCCGGCGGCGACGAGTAGCGCGCCTCCATGGCGGTGTTCCGCCGCGAGGCGGCGGAGGCCAAGCCGGGCGGTCGGGGTAGCGGTGGCAAGGTCGACTGGCTGATCGTCGGTCTCGGCAACCCCGGCAGCGAATACGCCAGGACGCGCCACAACGTGGGCTTCGAGGTGGCCGCCCTGGCCGCCGAGAGGTGGGCGCTACCGCGTGCGAAGAAGCGCTACGCGGGCCTCTACACCGACGGCCGCACGGGCCCAGGTGGGCCGCGGGTGGGCGTCCTCCTCCCCCAGACCTTCATGAACGACTCGGGCCGCTCCGCCGGCCCGGCGCGCGGAGCGGTGGGGGTGGACCTCGACCGTGTGGTGGCCGTCCACGACGAGATCGACCTGCCCTTCGGTCGCGTCGAGGCGCGCCTCGGCGGCGGCCTGGCCGGACACAACGGGCTGAAGTCGCTCAAGCGCGAGCTCGGCAGCGCCGACTTCCACCGGATCCGGGTGGGCGTCGGCCGCCCCGACTCCACCGATCCGGAGATCGTCTCGGCCCATGTGCTGGGTCGCTTCAGCGAGTCGCGGGACGAGGTGGAGACCCTCGTCGCGCGTGCCGCGGACGAGCTCGAGCGGCTGATCGGCGCGGCGCCGGCTCTCTAGAATCCTGCCCGTGCCCTGACACGTGGAGGGCATTGGGCCGCGCGGCTTCGCCGGGCGGCCGCTTTGCGTGCCCATGTCCCTGCGCCAGCTACTCACATACGCCCACGAGGATTCCGCCGTCGACGCCCTCAGCGCCGCGGCGCAGCAGAGCCCCCAGAGCGCGTTCGTGTCGGCCAGCCTGCGCCCATATCTGGTGGCCTCGCTGCTGGACCTCGAGCCCGGGCGCCCGGCGCTCGTGGTGGCGGGAGACGACCGCGCGGCCCGCGACCTGGCGGCCGACCTCAAGCAGTTCCTGAGCCCCCGGCCCGTGCACCTCTACCCGTCCCGGGGGGTGCAGTACGAGTCGCATCTCGCCCCGCCGCCGCACCTGGTCGGCCTGCGGATCGCAGCGCTCGACGCGCTGCTCGGCGCGGCGAGCGCCGGAGAGGGCGCGGCCGTGGTGGTGGTCAGCGCCGTGGCGCTCGCCGAGAAGGTGCCTGCCCCGGAGCTGCGTCCACACGGGTTCCGGATCGAGAAGGGCGGACTGCTCGACCTCGAGGAGACCGCCGCCCAGCTCGTGGCCTGCGGCTACGAGCGCACCGACCAGGTCGAGGAGCGCGGTCAGTTCGCGCTACGCGGCGACATCCTCGACGTCTATCCCGCCACCGAGGAGCGCGCGGTGCGCTGCGAGCTCTTCGATGTGGAGGTGGAGCGGCTCACCTTCTTCTCCACCTTCACCCAGCGCGCGCTCGAGGAGGTCGAGCACGTGGCGATCGAGCCGGCGGCCGAGCTCTCGCCGGAGCACCGCGAGCTGGCCGAGATGGCTGCCGAGAGCGAGGCGGAGGACCGCCCGGACATAGCGGAGCTGCTGCCGGTGGAGCGTTTCGGCGAGCTGCTCGAGCTGCTGCCCCGCGAGAGCCTCGTGGCCGTGGCGGCCGAGGAGGAGCTGGCGCCGGCGCTGCGCGACTACTGGGAGGACGTGACCACGAGCTTCCATGACGCCGATGCCCACCACCTCTACGTGTCGCCCGAGCGCCTGCAGCAGACCCTTCAGACGCGCGCCTCGCTGCTTCTGTCGAGCATCTCCGGGGATCAGCCGCACGCCTTTCGCGCCCAGGCCGCCGACACCGCGGCCAGGTCGCTGCGGGCAGCGGAGCCCGAGCTCGAGAAGCTCGTGCGCTCCGGGTACCGCACGGTCGTGGCATGGGCGCGGCGGGGGGAGGCAGAGCGCGCCGCCTACAACCTCGACCGCGTGCGCGCCGCCCTGTTGGACGGCAGGCCGGCGCCGCACGAGCCCGGTGTCTGCTTCGCTGCCGCCGCCCTTCGGGAGGGCTTTCTCTCGCCTCAGCTGAAGCTTGCGATCCTGCCCGAGCACCGCCTGTTGCGGCGGCGGGCCGAGCGCCCGGCCGGCCCGCGCACCGGAGCGGGGGCGCTCGCGTCATTCACCGAGCTGCGCGCGGGGTCGCCCGTTGTTCACGAGGACCATGGGGTCGCGCGCTTTGCAGGGTTTGAGACCAAGACGGTCGGCGGGGTCACCCGCGACTACCTCGAGCTCGAGTTCAGGGACGGCGACCGCGTATTCGTGCCGTCAGACCAGCTCCACAAGATCAGCCGCTACGTGGGGGCGGAGGCGGGCGATCCCCCGCTGTCAAAGCTCGGCGGCAAGCAGTGGGAGCAGCAGAAGCTGCGTGCTCGCCGCGCCGCCGAGGCGCTCGCCGGCGAGCTGATCAACCTCTACGCCGAGCGCAAGCGGCGCGCGGGGCACGCCTTCCCTTCCGACGGCGAGTGGCAGGTGGAGTTCGAAGGCGCTTTCCCCTTCCGTGAGACTCCCGACCAGCTCGAGGCGATCGAGGCCGTGCGCGCCGACATGGAGGAGGCGCGCCCGATGGACCGGCTGATATGCGGGGACGTGGGCTACGGCAAGACCGAGGTGGCGCTGCGGGCCGCGTTCAAGGCGGCGGCGGACTCCAAGCAGGTCATGTTCCTGGTGCCCACCACCGTGCTCGCCCAGCAGCACTTCGGGACCTTCACCGAGCGGTTGCGCGACTACCCGTTTCGCATCGAGGTGGTGTCGCGCTTCCGCTCCCCGAAGGAGACGCGCGCGGCGCTGAAGGACTACGAGGAGGGCAAGGTGGACATCATGATCGGCACCCACCGGCTGCTGTCGCGGGACGTGCGGCCCAAGGACCTCGGCCTTCTGATCGTGGACGAGGAGCAGCGCTTCGGTGTCAAGCAGAAGGAGCTGCTGCGCCAGCTGAAGCTGCGTGTGGACGTCCTGTCGCTGAGCGCCACGCCGATACCGCGGACGCTGCAGATGTCGCTCGCGGGTTTGCGGGACATCTCGGTCATCGAGACGCCTCCGGAGGGGCGCCGGCCGGTGAAGACCTACGTGGGCGAGTACGACGAGGAGCTTGTGCGACGGGCGCTCGAGCGCGAGCTGGAGCGCAAGGGTCAGGCCTTCTTCCTGCACAACCGGGTGGACACGATCGACGAGACGGCCGAGCGCGTGCGCGCGATGTGCCCGGAGGCGGAGGTCGCCGTGGCCCATGGCCAGATGGACGAGAAGCAGCTCGAGCGGGTGATGCTCCAGTTCCTGCGCGGAGAGACAGACGTGCTCGTGTGCACCACGATCGTCGAGTCGGGGCTCGACATCTCGACCGCCAACACGCTGATCGTGGAGCGCGCCGAGGACCTCGGGCTGGCCCAGCTCTACCAGATCAGGGGGAGGGTAGGGCGCTCGAAGGAGCGCGCCTACGCCTACCTGCTCTACCCGGCCGCCGCTGCGCTCAGTCAGGAGGCGGCCGCGCGTCTGGCCACCCTGTCCGACTACACGGAGCTCGGGTCGGGCTTCAAGATCGCCATGCGCGACCTCGAGATCCGCGGCGCGGGCAACCTCCTCGGCGACGAGCAGTCCGGTCATGTGGCAGCCGTGGGGTTCGAGCTCTACGTGGCGATGCTCGACGACGCGGTGAACGCCCTCGGCGGCGACGCCGCCGACGAGGCGCCCGAGCCGGTGCGCATCGACGTACCGGTGGACGCCTACGTGCCGGGCGACTACGTGCCCTACGAGGCAGCGAAGATCGAGATCCACCGCCGCGTATCGGGCGCGAGGGAGATCGCCGACCTTCACATGCTCAGGGAGGAGCTCGAGGACCGCTTCGGGCTCCTGCCCGCTCCCCTCTCCAACCTGCTCGAGATGCAGAACGCGCGGATCAAGCTGGGCCGGGCGGGCGCCCGCACCGTCGACTTCCTCGGCGGGCGCCTGGCGGTGGCTCCGATCGATCTCGACTCCAGGCGGGTCAAGCTCCTGCGCGAGCGGATCCCCGAAGCCGTCTACGAGTCGGGCCGCAGCACGGTGCGGGTCAGGGTGCCGGCGGAGCCGGCCGCCCGGTTCCCGGCCGTCGTGGCCGCCGCGGAAGCCATCCTGGAAGCGGCATCGGCGCCTGCGGACGAGTAGTCTCGATCCGGGTGCGGCGGCGATCGGTCCGCACCAGAGGCACAACCGGAAGAGGGTCATGGCAGGCGGTGCCGTTGGGGTCGTTTCGCCATGGCCGTGGCGCTGGCCGCCGCGGCGGGGATCCTCCTGATAGACGATGACACGTTCGCGTGGCCTTCCTAGTCGCGCTCTCCGCGGTGGCGCTGGGCTCGTCGAGGTTTCTCGGCAAGCAGGGCGATTCGTCCGGGGTGGACGGCGCCGACTTCCTGGTGCCGATCCTCGCCGCGCTGCTGATCTCGACGCTCGCCTTCGACGACGACCAGCAGAAGCTCGCGGCGGTGATCGTTCTGACGCTGCTCTTCTCACTCGGCTGGCGGGCGCTGCGTGCCCGGCGCGCGCGCGAGTAGGGTGGCTGCACTCACGCCCGCCTTCGCTACCATGCGCCGCTGCCGCACCGAGCCGCGCCGCGGAACCTCAGCACGGCGCCTTTCCTTAGGTGCGCTTGAGACTCGAACCGTAGATACCCACTCACATGACCTCCAGATTCACCAGGCCCTCACGTGCCCTCGTTTCCGTCGCCGCGGTGGCGGCCGTCGCGGTGGTGTCCGGCTGCGGCAACGACGTGCCCGCCAACGGCGTAGCGAAGGTCGGCGACACGGTGATAACGAAGAAGGAGTTCGATCGCTGGTTCAAGAACGCCGCGAGGGGTCAGGGCCAGGGCGGGGCATCCGCCATTCCCGAGCCGCCCGACTTCGAAGGGTGCGTGGCGGCGCTCAAGAAGCAGCCGTCGCCCCAGGGCGGCGCCAAGCCAAAGGACGCTGCGCTCAAGAAGCAGTGCAAGCAGCAGTACGAGCAGCTCAGGCAGGAGGTCATGCAGTTCCTGATCCAGGCGCAGTGGGTGCAGCAGGAGGCGGAGGAGCGCGACGTGAAGGTCTCCGACTCCGAGGTCAAGCGATCCTTCGAGGACCAGAAGCGCCAGGCCTTCCCGAAGGAGGCCGACTACAGGAAGTTCCT
>DASZCV010000173.1:0-12542 GCA_035942755.1 Thermoleophilaceae bacterium | reverse complement strand
CACCCGCCGGACCACCCCGCGCGGATGTTGCAGGACACCTTCTACATCTATCCGTCCGGTGCTCGCCCGATCGACGATCGGGCTGCGCTCCTCCCGCGCAACGAGGTCGTCCTACGCACCCACACCTCGCCGATGCAGGTGAGGGCTATGGAGGCCCAGCCACCGCCGATCTACATCATCGTGCCCGGCAAGGTCTACCGGCGCGACTCCGACGCAACCCACGCACCGATGTTCCACCAGATCGAGGGACTGGCGGTGGACGAGGAGATCACGCTCGCGGATCTCCAGGGCGTGCTGCTCGAGTTCGCGCGGGCGATCTTCGGCGCCGAGCGGGACATCCGGTTGCGCCCCCACTACTTCCCGTTCACCGAGCCGAGCGTGGAGGCTGACGTCTCCTGCTTCAAGTGCGGCGGGTCGGGTTACCTGGGCGACGGATCCAAGTGCAACCTGTGCAAGGGCTCGGGATGGATAGAGATCCTGGGCTCGGGGATGGTGGACCCCAACGTGCTCGGCTTCGTCGAGGACGACGGCTATGACCCCGAGCGCGTGCAGGGCTTCGCGTTCGGGATGGGCATCGAGCGGATAGCGATGCTTCGCCATGGCGTGCCCGACCTGCGGATGTTCTTCGACAACGACCTCCGGTTCCTGGAGCAGTTCGGCTCATGAGGATCCCGCTCAACTGGCTGAGGTCCTACGCCGATCCCGGGCTGTCCGCCGCGGAGCTTGCGGAGCGCCTTGACATGACCGGCACCGAGGTCGAGCGCATCGAGCGGCTGGGGGTGGGCTCCACCGACCACTTCGTGGTCGGGCGGGTGCTGAAGGCCGAGCGCCACCCGGACGCAGACCGGCTGAGCGTCTGCCAGGTGGACGACGGCTCCGCCAACTCGCGCACCATCGTCTGCGGGGCGCCCAACGTGGCCACTGGCCAGACGGTGGCGGTAGCCCTGCCGGGCGCGGTGATGCCCGATGGCACCACACTCGGAGAGGCCACGCTCAGGGGCGTGACCTCGAGCGGCATGATCCTTGCCGAGGACGAGCTGGGCATAGGCGAGGACCACGGCGGGATCATGGTGCTGCCCGACGACCTGCCGGCAGGGGCGCCACTGCACGAGCACCTGCCCATCGCCGACGAGGTCCTCGAGTTGGAGATCACCCCCAACCGCCCCGACTGCCTGGCGGTCTACGGCATCGCCCGCGAGGTCCATGCCGCCACCCGGAGCGCGCTGGCCGAGGACCCCACGGAATCCGACGCGGAGGGCACCGGCGGGGATCGCGTGGATGATCACGCCACGGTGCAGATCGCAGATCCCGAGGTCTGCCTTCGCTTCACCGCCCGCGTGTTCGAGGACGTGAGGATCTCCCCGTCGCCGGCATGGCTGAGGCAACGCCTGGCGGCCGCGGGGCAGCGGGCGATCTCGAACGTGGTGGACATCACCAACTACGTGATGCTGACCTGCGGGCAGCCCCTCCACGCGTTCGACCTGGACGAGGTGCGGGGCCGGCGCATCGTCGTGCGCCGGGCAGAGCCGGGCGAGCGGATGGTCACCCTCGACGACGTCGAGCGTGAGTTCGATCCCGACGCCGCCCTCGTGTGCGACGCGGAAGGCCCGTCGGGCATCGCCGGCATCATGGGAGGCCAGATCTCCGAGGTGTCCGACCGCACCACGCGGGTGTTGATGGAGGCCGCCACGTGGGTGGGGCCGAACATCCTCCGCTCGTCCAAGAGGCTGGGGCTTCGCACGGAGGCCTCCACCCGCTTCGAGAAGCAGCTGCATCCGGAGCTGGCGATGGCCGGTCAGCGCCTTGCCGCCAAGCTGATGATCGAGCTGTGCGGCGCACGGCTGGTGCCCGGCACGATCGACGCCTATCCCGCTCCTGCGAGACCACGGGTGGTCGACCTGCGCCTCGAGCGCCTGGAGGGGCTGCTCGGGCAGGCGATCGACGCCGGCGAGATCACCGAGATCCTGCAACGGCTCGGCTTCGGAATCGAGGCGAGACCGCCGACGGTGCTGGGCGTCACCGTGCCGTACTGGCGCGACGTGGACGTCCAGCGCGAGGCGGATCTGATCGAGGAGGTGGCGCGCATTCACGGGCTCGAGCGCCTGCCCGTCACCTTGCCCTCCCGCCGGCGCGCGGTGGGGCGCCTGACGCCCGGGCAGCGGCTGCGGCGCAGGCTGGAGGACTCGCTGCGCGATCGTGGCCTCTACGAGGTGGTGAGCTGGAGCTTCGTCTCACCGGACGCGCTCGAGCGCCTGCGGGTGGGCGACATGCCGAGACTGCGGATGGAGAACCCGCTCAGCGAGGACGGCTCGGTCATGCGCCCGCTGCTCCTGCCGGGGCTGCTCGACGCCGCCCGTCACAATGCGGCCCGCGGCGCCGCGGCGCTCGCGCTGTTCGAGTCGGCGCACGTCTACCGGCCGGGCGAGGGCCTCGAGGCGCCCGTGGGCAGCCCGCGTGGCCGGACACCGGCGGATGAGCGCCACCACCTCGGCGCGCTGCTCACCGAGGCTGCTCCGGGGACCTGGCGGCGCGGGCGCGTTTCCGCCGACTTCTTTGCCGCCAAGGCGCTCGCGGGCGCCGTGCTCGGCGCCGCCGGGCTGGAATACACGGTCGAGGCTGCGACCGTGCCGTTCCTTCACCCGGGGCGGAGCGCGAGCGTGCGGCTGGCCGGCGGTGGCGATGCCGGCTGGATCGGAGAGCTCCATCCACTGGTGGCGCAGGCGTGGGACCTGGAGGGAGCCGCGGCCTTCGAGCTCGACGCTGACGCGCTCACCGGCGAGGCCGCGGCCGTTACCGCGTTCGAGGACCTCACGAGCTACCCCCCCGTGCTGCAGGACATCGCGGTGGTCGCGCCCGCCGACGTGAGCGCAGCCCAGATCCAGGCCGCCGTGCGACGGGGTGGGGGGGAGCTGCTCCACGGCGCCCGTGTCTTCGACGTCTACACGGGCCAGCAGGTCGGTGAGGGCAACCGCTCGCTGGCGCTGCGGCTCGAGTTCCGTGCGGCGGACCGCACGCTGACCGACGAGGAGGTGGCGAGCAGCCGCGAGTCGATCGAGGCGGCCCTGGCCGAGATCGGGGGGCGGCTGCGTGCCTAGCCACCGGGTGGCCGTGGTGGGGGCGGCGGGGTTCGGGGGCGCCGTGTGCGCTGCCATCCTGAACCGTCACCCTGCGCTCGAGCTGACGGCGCTCACCGCACGCTCCGACGCCGGTCGCCGCCACGACGAGCTCTATCCGATACACCGCGTCTGTCTCACGATGGAGGCGTTCGACGCCGATTCGCTGGCCGAGCGTGCCGATGCCGCCGTGGTGGCCTACCCCCACCGTGCGGCCGCCCCGGCCGTGCGCGCGCTGCGGGAGCGGGGACTGAAGGTGGTGGACCTCTCGGCCGACTTCAGGCTCGACCGGGAGCGCTACGAGCGCTGGTACCAGCCCCACGAAGCGCCGGAGCTGTTGACCGAGGCGGTCTACGGGTTGCCCGAGATCGGCCATCGCGAGGAGATCCGGGGCGCGGACCTCGTGGCTGCGCCGGGTTGCAACTCCACGGCGGCGCTATTGGGCCTCTGGCCCTTGCGCGAGCACCTTCGCGACGCCGTGGTGGACATCAAGACGGGCGTGTCGGGGGCAGGCCGCGAGGCCACGGACGAGACGCACTACGTATCAGCGGCGGACAACGTGAACCCCTACAAGACCGAGGGCCACCGCCACAGTGCGGAGCTCGAGCAGGAGTTGCCCGACGGGGTGGGCATCACCTTCGTGCCCCACCTGATCCCGGTGGACCAGGGGCTTCTGGCCACGAGCTACGCCATCACCGCCTCGGACCTGACCAAGGACGACACCCTGGGGCTGTTCCGCGATGCCTACGAGGGCGAGCCGTTCATCGACGTGGTGGCCGAGCCGCCGCGCACGGCCGACGTCCGTGGGACAAACCGAGCGCGGGCCTACGCAACCGTGACCGGCGACCGCGTGCTGGTCGAGGTGGCGATCGACAACCTGTGGAAGGGCGCGGCGGGTCAGGCGGTCCAGGACCTGAACCTGATGCTCGGGCTGCCGGAGACCGAGGGGCTGGCATGACCTTCTTCCGCTCGCGCTGGGTGGACCGGCCGGCCCATGTCACCGAGCTCGATCCCGCGCTCCTGCCGCGCGGCTTTCGCTCTGCCGGTGTGGCCGCGGGCATCAAGCCGGAAGGGCTCGACGTGGCCGTGCTCACCTCCGACGAGCCCGCCACCGTGTCGGCCGCCCGCTTCACCACGAACGCTCGCGTGGGCGCGCCCGTGATGGTCTCGCGCGAGGCCTCGCTCGACCGGCTGCGCGCCGCGGTGGCCAACTCCGGCTGCTCGAACGTGGGGGACGGCCGCCGCGGCTACGAGACCGCCCTGGCGACGCAGTCACGCGCGGCTGAGCTGCTTGGCGTGGACCCGGCGGCGGTGGGCCTCGCATCCACCGGCGCGATCGGTCACGAGCTGCCGCGTGGGGCCGTGCTCGCGGGGGTGGAGTCCGCCTGCGCGCAGCTCGGGCCGGACGCCGACGCCTTCTCGCAGGCCATCCTGACCAGCGACCAGGCGCCCAAGCGGTGCGCACTAGAGGTGCAGTTGCCCGCGGGCACCGTGCGGCTGGCGGCGCAGGCCAAGGGCGCCGGCATGATCTCGCCGCGCTTTGCCACGATGTTCTGCTTCGTCGAGACCGACGCTCTGCTCACAGCGGAGACGCTCGACCTGCTGGTGGGCGTGTGCGTCAAGCGCTCCTTCGACAGGATCTCCGTGGACGGCCAGCTCTCCACGAGTGACACCGTGTTCGCGTTCGCCAACGGAGCGTGCGGCACCCCGGTCGAGCCCGAGTCCGCAGACGAGCTGCGCCTCGGGGAGGCGCTGGACGCGCTCTTGCGCCAGCTGGCGCTCGAGATCGTGAGCGATGGTGAGGGTGCAGAGCGGGTGGGTCGCATCGTGGTCCGTGGCGGCGCCGAGACGGTCGAGCCCGTTGCCCGCGCGGTGGCCGACTCGCCACTCGTGAAGGCCGCGCTGCATGGCGCGGACCCGAACTTCGGGCGCGTCCTGCAGGCCGCGGGCCAGGCCTACCCGCCCGACGAGCCGTTCCTGGTGGACCTGGCCATCGAGGGTCGTCAGGTGGTCTGCGCCGGGGATGCCGTCGGCCTGGACGACGCCCGTCTGCGAGAGCTCGAGGACGCGATGCAGGGCGAGGAGATCGAGCTCGAGCTCACGATCCCCGGTGAGGGAGGCGAGACCGAGGTCTTCTTCAGCGACCTGTCCGAGGCGTATGCCGCCTTCAACTCCCGGTATGTGAAGGGGCAAGGCTGATCGGAATGCGCGACGTAGAGACCCTTCTCGAGGCGCTGCCGTACATCCGGGACTTTCACGGCCGCACCGTGGTGATCAAGTACGGCGGCGCCGCCATGATCGACGCGGGGCTGAAGGAGGACTTCGCGCGCGACGTCGTGCTCCTCAAGTACGTGGGCCTGAACCCGGTGGTGGTGCACGGGGGTGGACCGGACATCACGGCCTACATGGAGCGCCTGGGCATGCCGGTCGAGTTCGTGGACGGCCTGAGGGTCTCCGACGCCGCCACCGTCGAGGTGGCGAAGATGGTTCTGGTCGGGAAGCAGAACAAGGACATCGTGCTGCTGCTAGGCCGTCACGGCCAGCCCGCCGTGGGCCTCTGCGGAGACGACGGACGCCTGTTCACCGTGAAGAAGCAGCTGGCGGGCGAGCGGGACATCGGATTCGTGGGCGAGATCGAGCGGGTCGACGTCGACGTGCTCAACCACATCGCCGCCGACTACATCCCCGTGGTGGCCTCCGTCGGGGCAGACGCCGAGGGACAGTCCTACAACGTGAATGCGGACTCCGCCGCAGCAGCGGTTGCCGCCGCCCTCGGAGCGTTCAAGGCGATCTTCCTGACCGACGTCGAGGGCTGGCTCGCCGACCCGGCGGACCCGGGGTCGCTGATTGCGCAGGCCACCGCCGAGGACGTCAGGCAGCGGCTGCCAAGCGTCCAGGGAGGCATGCGACCGAAGCTCGAGGCGTGCGTGCAGGCGCTGGGGGGCGGTGTGCGAAACGCGCACATCGTCGATGGCCGGCGTCCCCATTCGCTCCTGCTCGAGCTCTTCACCCACAGGGGGATCGGGACGAAGCTGTGGCCCTAGCCGAGCTTCAGGCACTCGAGAGCCGCGCGACGATGGGCACCTATGCCCGCAATCCCGTCGAGTTCGTGCGCGGGGAGGGAACGCGGCTGTGGGACTCGGAGGGCAACGAGTACCTCGACTTCCTCGCCGGCATCTCGGTGGTGCAGATCGGCCACTGCCACCCCGCGCTCGTCGAGGCCGTGACCGAGCAGGCCGGACGCCTGATGCACGCGGGCAACCTCTTCTACACCGAGCCCGCGATGCGCCTCGCCGCACACCTCGCGGAGGTCTCGCTCGGCGGCAAGGTGTTCCTGTCGAACTCGGGTGCCGAGGCGGTCGAGTGCGCGCTCAAGCTCGCCCGCCGCAGGCGTCCCGGCGGCGGGTTCGTGGTGGCGGAGGGGGGCTTTCACGGCCGCACGATGGGGGCCCTGTCGGCAACCCCGCAGGAGGCCAAGCAGGCGCCCTTTGCCCCGCTCGTGCCCGGCTTTGCCGCGGTCCCGCGCGAGGATCCCGAGGCGCTCGCCGCTGCGGTGAGCGCTCAGACCGCGGCGGTGGTGCTCGAGCCGGTCCAGGGCGAGTCGGGCATCCACCCTCTGTCCGAAGAGGTGCTCCACGCCGCGAGGCAGGCGTGTGACCGGCACGGCGCGCTGCTCATATTCGACGAGATCCAGTGCGGCATGGGCCGCACCGGCGAGATGTGGGCATGGCAGCAGCTCGGAGTCCGGCCCGACGTGATGACCGCCGCCAAGGGGCTCGGCGGAGGGCTGCCGATCGGCGCGTGCGTGACGACGCCCGCGTACGCGGAGGTCTTCCAGCCCGGGGATCACGGGTCCACCTTTGCCGGTGGGCCGGTGGTGGCGGCGGCCGCCAATGCGGTGCTCGACGTGGTCGATGACCCTTCCCTGCTGCGCCTGGTGCGGGAAAACGGGACCCGGCTCCTCGAGGGACTGCGCGGCCTCGGGCTCGAGGCCCGGGGGCGCGGCCTGATGCTGGCCTTCCGAGCCGACGACGGCCCGGCGCTGGCTCGCCGCCTGCTGCTCGAGCAGCGGCTGGTGGTGAACGCCACGGGCCCCGACACCATCCGGCTGCTCCCGCCGCTCACGGTCTCCGCGGCGGAGATCGACGAGGCCCTGGAGCGGATCGCCGCCGTGCTTCCTTGAAATCCGGAGGTGTGGCTTTCCCGTACGCCAGGAGTCAACAAACCAGCCACACCCCCCCCGCGCGTGGGATCGGGCGCCGACTGCGACCTCGCCGAGACGCCCGCACGAACGCGTTCGGGTGCCGGCGGCCGCGCTCGGATGAGCCGCTGCTAGGTTCCGCGCCCGGATGACCGAGGACCGCCACCAGATCCGCCGCACCGCCTCGTATGAGGCCCACCCGGCCGAGGTCGGGCGGGTGCTGTTGCTCTACTCGGGCGGGCTCGACACGAGCGTGATGGTCAAGTGGATCCAGGAGGCCTACGCGGCCGAGGTGGTGGCCCTCACGGTGAACCTCGGCCAGCCGGGAGAGGACTTCGAGGTCGTGCGCGGCAAGGCGCTCCACCTGGGCGCGGTGGACTGTCCCGTGGTCGACGCCCGCGAGGAGTTCGCCCGCGACTATGTGCTCCCTGCGATCAAGGCCAACGCGCTCTACGGCGGCGGATACCCGCTGTTCACCGCGCTCGGACGGCCGCTGATAGCAAAGCTCGCCGTGGAGGCCGCGCGCGCGACGGGGTGCGACACGATCGCCCACGGCTGCACCGGCAAGGGCAACGACCAGGTGAGGATCGAGGCGACCATCATGGCGCTCGACCCCGCGATGAAGATCATCGCCCCGGTCAGTGGCTGGCAGATGGGGCGCGAGGAGGAGATCGCCTACGCGCGTGAGCACGGCATTCCGGTGAAGGAGGGCACCGAGGTCACGCCCTACTCGATCGACGACAACATCTGGGGTCGCTCCTCCGAAGGGGGTCCGATCGAGGATCTGGCCGAACCTCCCCATGACGACGTCTTCGAGCTGGTCACCGACCCGCGGAACGCCCCCGATGAGCCGCAGGACCTGACGGTCGCGTTCGAGCGCGGGGCGCCCGTCGCGCTCGAAGGGGAGCGCCTCGGGCTGGTGGAGCTGATCGAGCGCTGCGGGATGCTCGGTGCCCGGCACGGCGTCGGGGTGGTGGACCACATCGAGGACAGGATCGTTGGCCTCAAGGTCCGCGACCTCTACGAGGTGCCCGCCGCGGCGATCCTGCTGAGCGCCCACGCGGAGCTGGAGAAGCTGGTGGGCACGATCCACCAGAACCGCTTCAAGCGGGCACTGGACGAGCAGTGGGCCTTTCTCGTATACGCCGGGCTCTGGTACGAGCCGCTGCGGGAGGATCTCGACGCGTACATGGACAGCGTCAACGACCACGTGACGGGCGAGGTCACGATGCGGCTCTACAAGGGCCGCGCGAGTGCCGTGGCCCGCAGCTCGCCGAACGCGCTCTACGACGAGGCCCTGGCGGGCTTTGGCGAGTCGGGTGGCCTCTTCTCCCAGCAGGCGAGCCCCGGGTTCATCGAGCTCTGGAGCCTCCAGACGCGCATGGCATACCAAATCCGAAACCGGGGAAGGGACAAGACATGAACTCCAAGGGCTACTCAATTCTGGGATGGATCGTCTGGCAGGTGGGCTCTCGCGTGGCAAAGCGCAAGATGGCTCAGAACAGGGTGAAGATCGGCGCTGCCGGCGCGGTCGGGCTGGTGATCCTCGGCGGCATCCTCGCTGCACGCGGCGGCGAGGAGACCTGAAGGCGCCGCTCCGCCGTCCTGCCCTGTGGTCGCGCTGCAACCGCTAGGCAGGAGGGCACGTCCACCCGGCCGGCGGGCCGCTCCGCCGTCCTGCCCTGAGGTCGCGCTGCAACCGCTCGACAGGTCGGCGCTCTAAACGCGAACCTGCTGGTGGGTCAGCGAACCTCGTCCGATGCCCCGGCCGGCCGCGGCTCCGCCGGGGTGCGGAAGCGGGTGCCGATCGTGATCAGCAGGTGGGCCACCCCGAGGGCGATGAAGAGCGCAGTCGGCGGCGTCTCATCGGAGAAGCCCGCGAGGAACGGCATCGCGATCAGGAGCGCCACGAGCACGTAGTCGAGGGCCACGTGCGCGGGCCGCGGCAGCTGGTTCACGAGGCTCGTGGGCCCATCGCTCGAGGCTGCGATCGCGATGATCAGCACGCCGATCACGATCGACACCGCCGTTGCCTCGCCGCTGTCGAAGCCCAGTACGAAGGGGGCCACCACGAGCACGGCGCCGGCGAGGTACTCGATGATGCCATGGGCGAACAGCGGGATGGGCCCCTCTTTCATCATGCCACGAGGGTATACCCGAGCTCGGGGACGACGGATCACACGTCAATGCCGCATCGTGCGGGGCCGTCCGGGCGGTGGTGACCCGACCGACGAGAGAGGTCCGGTCCCGGGCCTATATTGGCTCCGTGCCGCCGCCCGCCGTCCACCTCCACGTGCACTCGGAGTACTCCCTCCTCGACGGTGCCTGCAAGATCGACGCCCTCGCCGAGCGGGCCGCCGCGTTCGGGCAGCCGGCCCTCGGGCTGACCGACCACGGGGTGATGAACGGGGCCGTCGAGCACTACAAGGCCTGCAAGAGGCACGGGATCAAGCCGATCCTGGGACTCGAGGCCTACTTCGTCGACGACCGAGCCAGCCAGGCGGTCCGGCGCGAGCGCAACCACCTGACGCTCCTGGCGGAGACCGACGAGGGCTTCCGCAACCTGGTGAAGCTCACCTCCGCGGGGTTCCTCGAGGGATGGAGTCGCGGGAAGCCGAACGTCGACATGGAGCTGCTCGACCGCCACTCGGCCGGCGTGATCGCGCTCACGGGGTGCCTGCAGTCGCGCTTCTGCCGCCGGCTGGTGGACGCCAACCCGGTCGAGGCGCGCGCCCACGTCGACGAGCTGATCCAGGCGTTCGGACCCCAGAACGTGTACTTCGAGGTCCAGCAGAACGGCATCCCCGCGCAGGAGAAGGCCAACGAGGGGATCGTGCGGATCGCCCGCGAAACGGGCCGCCCGCTCGTCGGCACCGGTGACGTCCACTACCTGGGCCGCGAGGACTACACCAATCACGCGGCGCTCCTCTGCGTCCAGACCAAGAGCACGCTCAGCGAGCCCAAGCTCTCCTTCGACACGAACGAGTTCTACCTCAAGGACTCCGCGGAGATGGGCGAGGCGTTCGTCCAGTGGCCGGAGGCGGTCCCGACGTCGGTTGAGATCGCCGAGCGCTGCGAGGTGGAGATCGAGCTCGGCAAGCTGCTGATCCCCCGCTACGAGACCCCGGATGGCCAGGACGAGGGTGCCTTCCTGCGCAGCCTGGCCGAGACGGGCCTGCGCCAACGCTACGGCGATCCGCCCCCGGCGGAGGCGATCGAGCGGATGGAGATGGAGCTCGACGTGATCGGGCGGATGGGCTTCGACGCCTACTTCCTGATCGTGTGGGACTTCGTCACGTACGCGAAGGGGCAGGGCATCGCCGTGGGTCCGGGGCGCGGCTCGGCGGCCAGCTCGATCGTGTCCTACTGCCTGGACATCACGGAGGCCGACCCGCTCGCCTACGGCCTGCTGTTCGAGCGCTTCCTCAACCCGGAGCGGGTATCGATGCCGGACTTCGACATCGACTTTTCGGTCAAGGGCCGCGAGCAGGTGATCCGGTACGTGTCCGACAAGTACGGGCAGGAGTCCGTCGCGCAGATCGTGACCTTCGGCAAGATGCTGCCCCGAAACGCCACGCGCGACGCGGCGCGGGTGCTCGGCAAGGACTACGCCACCGGAGACCGCCTGGCCAAGCTGATTCCCGAGCCGGTCATGGGTCGCTCGAAGTCCTTCGAGGAGTACCTCAAGGAGGAACCAGAGCTGAGGCGGGCCTATGACAGCGAGCCCGACGCCCGCGAGGTGATCGACACCGCGCGCGGCCTCGAGGGCATCGTGCGAAACGCGGGCGTGCACGCCGCGGCGGTCCTGATCGCAGACCGCCCGCTCACCGACATCGTGCCGCTGCAACTGATGGACGACCGCTCGGGCGCGAGCCAGGACGGAGAGCGCTGCACCAAGGTGGTCACCCAGTACTCGATGAAGCCGATCGAGGAGATCGGGCTGCTGAAGATCGACTTCCTGGGCCTGCGAAACCTGGACGTGATCACCGACTGCCTCGAGATCATCGAGGAGTCCACGGGCGTGAGGCCCGACATGACCGCGCTGCCCCTGGACGACGCCAGGACGTTCGAGATGCTCTCCCGCGGCGCCTCCGTCGGCGTCTTCCAACTCGAGTCGGACGGCATGCGCGAGGCCCTCAAGAAGGTGCGCCCGACGGAGTTTGCCGACATCGTCGCCATGGTCGCCCTCTACCGCCCCGGCGCCATGCGCCACATCGACACCTACGCGCGCAACAAGCGCAATCCAGAGGCGGTCACCTACATCGACGATCGCCTGCGCTCCATCACCGAGCCCACCTACTCGGTGATCCTCTATCAGGAGCAGTCGATGCAGATAGCCAAGTCGATCGCTGGCTTCTCGGGTGCCGAGGCCGACGATCTGCGCACGGCGATCGGCAAGAAGAACCGCGCGGCCATGGCCGCCCTGAGGGAGCGCTTCTTCCAGGGCGCGCGCGCGACCGGCACGAACGACCGCGCCATCGACGAGCTCTGGTCGGTCAACGAGGCCGCCGCCGACTACAGCTTCAACAAGGCCCATGCCACCTGCTACGCGCTGATTGCCTACAGGACGGCATGGCTGCGGGCCAACTACCCGGCCGAGTACATGGCGGCGCTGATCTCCTCGGTGATGTCCACCAAGGACAAGGTGCCGTTCTTCGTCTCCTGTTGCGAGGAGATGGGGATCGAGGTGCTCCCGCCCGACGTCAACGAATGCGGTCACCGCTTCGTCGTGGTGGAGGGCAACATCCGGTTCGGCCTCGATGCGGTCAAGAACGTGGGCGCCGCAGCGGTCGATGCGATCATCGCCTCACGCGAGGAGAACGGACCGTTCTCGTCCCTGTGGGACTTCTGCCGTCGGGTCGACTGCCGCGCGGTCAACAAGAAGGCGATCGAGGCCCTGATCAAGTGCGGTGCCTTCGACTCCACCGGCGCCACGCGCACCGGCCTGCTGGAGGTGCTCGAGCGCGCGCAGGGGGCGGGCCAGAAGACCCAGCAGGACGCCCAGATGGGCCAGTCCTCGATCTTCGATCTGGAGGAGCCGTCGCCCGGAGGGCCGGTCGGCGGCGGCGCGGGCGGCCCCGCGGACCCGCCGGTGCCGGCGCTCCCCGACCAGCGGGCCCAGCTGAACGCGTGGGAGCGCGAGACGCTCGGCCTGTTTCTCTCGAGCCATCCGCTCAAGGAGGTGCGGCCGGCGCTCAAGGCCAGGGCGCAGTGCACGATCGCCGACC
>DASZCV010000172.1:0-4903 GCA_035942755.1 Thermoleophilaceae bacterium | reverse complement strand
CTGCCGGGGGCCGCTCGGGTGGCGTCGTGCCTCGGGGTGCACCACGACAACCGCTCCAGGACGGCGTGGAAGGCTTGCGGGGGTTTGCGGCCGTTGTCTGACTGGGGGTGGCATGACGACCCCGATCCAGGACGGCGTGGGAGGGCTCGCGGTGGCTTGGAACTGTTGTCCTGCCACAGGGTGCGGGAGCCCCCGGGACCCTCCCTCCCCGCCGGGGCGACCCTGGCCCCAGCGGGGCCAGAGGGCGCGAGCGGTCGCCTGAGCCCTGGCCCTGCGGGACCGCCGCCGGAGCCGTGGGCGAAGCCCCGGGCGGCCCGGGGGCTCCGGGGGCGGGAGCCCCCGGGATTCTCCGCCTATCCTGTCGGTGTGGCCTCCTGGGACGACGACGACTGGGTCGGCGAGCCGCCCGAAGGGCGCCACACCCGGGATCGGGCAAAGCCCGACTTCTGGGCCACTCAGAGGCCGCTGCGTTTCACCGCCGCCGCGATCGGGGTCGTCCTCCTGGTCCTCTTGGTGGTGCGGCTCGCGTCCTGAGGCGTCCCCTGTCCCCGGCAGGGTGATGGGGGCCAACCCGCAGGGGGACACGCGGGATGCTTAAGACGGGGTTAACAAAGCGCCGCCGGGGCGCAACACCAAGTGCGGCCCGCCCGGGTTCACTCCAGTAGATTCATTTGCCGTTGCCCGACAGGCGGCATGGAGCCGGAGCTCGGCCGAACGGGAGGAGATGCAGACACAAGGATGGCATCTGTGAGCGGTTTGGGCCGAGTGGCGGCGCTCGCCGCTGTGATCGCGGCCGTGACGCTCGGCGCGCTCGTCCTGTTCGGCGGCGCGGGTGGCTACGAGGTCACCGCGAAGTTCATCAACGCGGGCCAGATCGTGAAGGGCAATCCCGTCCAGACCGGAGGGACGGCGATCGGGACGGTGAAGGACATCGCGATCAGCGACGATGGCCAGGCGGAGATCAAGCTCGAGGTCGACGACGAGTACACGCCGCTGAGGGAGGGCACGCGCGCGGCCATCAAGCAGCTCTCCCAGTCCGGCATAGCCAACCGCTACGTCGACCTCAGCTTTCCACCCAACGGCGGAAGGGAAATCCCCGACGGCGGGCGCATCGAGAGCGACAAGACGCGCACGGCCGTCGACCTCGACCAGCTCTTCAACACCCTCGATCCCGAGACCCGCAAGGCGCTGCAGGACTTCGTGAAGGGCAACGCCCGCCAGTTCCGGGGAACGGGAGCCCAGGCCAATGAGGCATTCGAGTACCTGAACCCGGCGCTGGCCACCTCGAGCCGCCTCTTCAACGAGCTGAACAGGGACAAGCCCGTCCTCGAGCGCTTCCTCGTGGACAGCTCCCGGCTGGTGACCGCTCTGGCTGAGCGGCGCGACGACCTCTCGGGACTGATCGGCAACCTCAATGAGACGACCCGCGCGCTCGGCGACCAGAAGGGTGCCCTGGCCGATTCGATCGAGCGCCTGCCGCCGTTCATGAGGCGGGCCAACACCACGTTCGTGAACCTGCGGGCGGCCCTCGACGACGTCGACCCGCTCGTGGACGCGGCAGAGCCGGTGGCCGAGCGCCTCGAGCCGTTCTTGGGCGAGGCCAGGCGGTTCGCCGCCGATGCCGAGCCCACGGTGGCCTACCTGCGCGCCGCTGTCAGAAGGCCGGGCAAGGACAACGACCTCATCGGCTTGCTGAACACCGTGCCTCCGCTCACCGACATCGCGGTCGAGGACAAGCAGCGCAACGGCAAGGAACGCCCCGGCGCCTTCCCCCAGACGGCCGGCGCGTTCAGGGACGCGGCGCCGATCATCGGCGAGGCACGGCCCTACACCACCGACTTCCTCGGCTGGCTCGATGACTTCTCCACCACGGGCGGCGGCTTCGACGCGCTCGGCGCCTACGCCCGCGCCTTCATCGGCTTCGGCGAGAACCTGAGAGGGCCGGCCAAGTCGAAGCAGTTCAAGCGGTGTCCGGGGCACGCGGAGGAGCCCGCCCCCGACGGCTCCAACCTGCTCTCGGAGGAGGAGAGGCGCCGGCTTGACTGCGAGGAGTCAGCGCGCGCCACGGGTAACGTGCCGTGAGGCGGCTCCTCTTCATCGGCCTCGTCCTCCTCCTGTGCGCGGGCGCCGTGGTGCTCGCCGGCGCCGGCGGCGGCGACGAGAACGCGAACGGCAAGACCTACAAGATCGTCTTCGACAACGCCTTCGGGCTCACCGAAGGTGGCGACCTCCGCGTGGGAGGCGTGAACGCCGGGGAGACGACGGACTTCGAGGCGACGAAGGACACGCCGCCGAAGGCGGAGGTCACGGCAAAGATCACCCAGCCCGGGTTCGGGGACCTCCGAAGTGACGCCACCTGCGCCATCAAGCCCCAGTCTCTGATCGGCGAGTACTTCGTGGACTGCCAGCCCGGCAGCTCGCCCAGGAAGCTCGAGGACGGCGATCGGATCCCAGTGAGGCAGACCTCCTCCACGATCCCGCTGGACCTCGTGAGCAACGTGCTTCGCCGGCCCTATCGCGAGCGGCTGCGGCTGATCATCAACGAGCTCGGGACGGGGCTGGCGGGTAGGCCGGAGGACCTTCAGCAGTTGGTGCGCCGCGCCCACCCGGGCCTTCGCGAGACGAGCCAGGTGCTCCAGATCCTCGGTCGTCAGAACCGGGTGATCGAGAACTTCCTTCGCGACGCGGACACCGTGGTAGGGGAGCTCGAGGCGCGCAAGCAGGACGCGTCGCGATTCATCGTCGAGGCCGGCAAGACCGCCGAGATCACAGCCACGCGCCGCGAGGAGCTGCGCGAGACATTCCGCAGGTTGCCGGGCTTCCTCGGCGAGCTCCGGCCCACGATGGCGCGCCTGGAGGACCTGGCGGACGAGCAGATCCCGCTCCTCACCGACGTGCAGCGCGCGGCGCCCTCGCTGGATCGCTTCCTCGCCCGCCTCGGGCCCTTCGCGGAGGCAGGGCGTCCGGCGATCCGCTCGCTCGGCCAGGCCTCGGAGGTCGGAACGCGCGCCTTCAACGAGGGCTCGAACGAGGTGCGGGAGCTGAGGGCGCTGGCCGCGGACGCCCCGGCCGCCGCCAAGCCGCTGCGCCAGTTCCTCGAGTCGCTCGACGATCGCCGCCGCGCGATCGACAGCGATCCTCGCGGCAAGGTGGGCGCCCCGCCCGAATCGGACGTGTCCAACAAGGGCCGGCCCAACAACGGTGGCTTCACCGGGCTCGAGGACCTCTGGAACTTCTTCTACTGGTCGGGCATGTCCCTGAACGGGTTCGACGACGTCAGCCACTTCCTGCGCGTGGGCATCACGCTGAACAAGTGCTCGCCGTACGAGAACCGCACGCTGCAGTCGAATCCCGAGCTGAAGAAGTTCTTCGAGGACTGCAACCAGTGGACCGGCCCGAACCAGCCGGGCGTGACCACGCCTGACTTCACCCGCGGTGCGCAGGCAGCTGCCCTGCGCCGCAACGCCGGCCGGCCGGCGGCCAGGGTGGGCGAGCGGCGCAGCCCGGGACAGCCCGACGCTGGGCCGCTTCCCGGGCAGAAGGACATCTCAAAGCCCCAAGTCGTGCTGCCGCCCGCCGTGCAGAAGCTGCTGGGCGAGCTGCCGAAGCTGCCGAAGACGGGGCGCCGCGGTGTCGATGACCTACTGCCGGGCACGCGCCCCCGCCTCCCCGAGGGCCGTCAGCCGAACGCGAACCAGCTCCTCGACTACCTGCTCGCGCCATGAGCCGCCGGTCGGGCTCTCCCTCCCTCGTGGCAAGCCCCGTGCTGGTGGGCTCCATCACCGTGCTCGAGTCGATCATCGCCGTGTTCATCGCCTACAACGCCAACCAGGGCCTGCCCTTCGTGCCCACCTACGACGTGAAGGCAGAGCTTCCATCCGGCAACAAGCTGGTGGCGGGCAACGAGGTGCGCGTGGGCGGCTTCCGGGTCGGCGTGGTGGAGAAGCTGAAGCCGAAGGTCATCGAGATGAAGGGCAGGGACAAGGCGGTCGCCGAGATCTCGATGAAGCTCGACAAGACCGTCGAACCGCTCGCGAGGGACACCACTATTCAGGTCCGGCCCCGCTCCGCGCTCGGGCTGAAGTACGTGGAGCTCACTCCCGGTCGCTCAAAACGGACGTATGAGGCGGGCGACACAGTGCCGCTGAAGAACGCCCGCGAGCCGCTCGAGCTCGAGGACGTGCTCGCCACCTTCGACGACCGCACGCGCGTGCACGGCCGGGAGGCGCTCGAGGGTTTTGGCGACGCCTTCGCCGGACGCGGCGCCTCGCTCAACTCCGCAATCGAAGCGCTCAACCCGTTCTTCAGCAGGCTCGAGCCGGTAATGCGCACTCTGAGCGACCCGGAGTCCCGGCTCGATCAGTTCTTCGTGCAGCTGGGCCGCACGGTCGGCCAGGTGGCGCCGGTGGCCCGCGAGCAGGGTGAGCTGTTCGCCAACATGGCCACCACCTTCGAGGCGCTCAGTCGTGACCCGTCCGCGCTGCAGGCCACGATCGAGAAGTCCGCCGGCACGCTCGACACCGGCACGCGGTCGCTGCGCGCACAGCGGCCATTCCTCTCAGACTTCGCGGACCTCTCGCGCCGGCTGGTGCCGGCCGTGAACGAGCTGCCCCGCTCGCTTCCCGCGATCAACCGCGCCTTCGACGCCGGGATACCGGTGCTTCCGCGCACCGTGGGGTTCAACCAGCGCCTGGAGGGCGCCCTCGGAGAGCTCGGGGACCTGTTCGAGAACCCCAACACGCTGCTGACGATCCGCGATCTGCGCGCCACGTTGCGAGTGACCCGCCCGGCGCTCGAGTTCGTCGCGCCCTATCAGACGGTGTGCAGCTACTGGAACTACTTCATCCACGCCCTCGGGGAGCACTGGTCCCAGACATCGCCGACGGGTGGAACGGTCCAGAAC
>DASZCV010000171.1:0-3137 GCA_035942755.1 Thermoleophilaceae bacterium | reverse complement strand
CGCTCGGGAAGTAGCCCCCGACCCCGACCTTCTAGAGGTCCAGCTCGATGGTCTTCGTCTCCCGCTCTGCCTCTTCGAAGTCGTACGGCCCTTCGATCTTCAACTCGAGCGGCCGGTTCTCCGTGGCGGCCAGCGGGAAGTCGAACAGGAGCATGGAGGCTGCCGTCGGGCCGAACTCCGCAGCGCTTCCGGCCTCGGGGATGCAATCCCCGGGGAGGAGCCTGCGGGGGTGATAGGCGAAGGGGTTGTCCTCCTCGAGCTCGACGGGCTCGAACTCGGTGCCCTGGTTGTCCTCCACGTGGAAGCTCGATGCGGTCATCCGCGGCTTCGATCCATCGTTGCACGCCTGAAGGAAGACGCCGTAGAGGGCGCGTCCCTTCCCGGCGGGCTTGTCGTAGAAGGCCTTGTCCGGGGTGATGTTGAGATTGAGCTCCCGCGTGAGGAACACGTTGTAGGCGATGCCGGCCACGTCGATCGCGAGGCCCTCCCGGGCCGGCTCATCCACCCCCGGCTCGTGCCCCTTCCCGCACGCAGACATGCCTCCGATCACGATCAGAGCAAGTGCGCAGGCAGCGATAGTTGTGAGACGGCGGAGGCCCATCGCGGCGGGCAGTCTATCCGTCGGCCGCGGCCATCTTCCTGGGTGCCCTCACGTGGTCTCCGAAGCGCGGCGCGGTGTGGGGCTCATACCCGGCCACCGTCACCTGCTCGGGCACGCCCGTCGAGGGCTCCTCGAGCAGACGGCGCAATCGTTGAAGCGCTTTGTTCGTGCTGCGGCGCACCCAGCGGTGCGCGCCGCGCTGCCTGAAGCGATCGACCGCCGTCTTCGGCTCGCTGCGCGTGGTCAACTCGACCCGGCAGCCCCCGTCGGGCTCGGGCTCGAAGTCGTAGACGGCAGAGAGCGTCGAGCGCCCCCGACGACCGACCCTGCCCTCCTCGACTATACGTCGCGGCCGCTCACACTCGGTGATCGTTGTCTCCGCTCGCTCGCTGAAGAGTGGCCGGTCGAGCAGGAAGCGCGCCGAGGCCCCGGAGCCGCGCGGGTTGGAGCGCGCCAGCCGGAAGTCCTTGAGGTAGTGGTCCGTGAACGCCGGGCGGCGCGAGAGGTCGGACACGAGATCGAAGACATCGTCGCACGGAGCGGATATGACCGTGCTGACCTTGACCTCGCGCATCGGGGTCGCAGTCTAGTTCGGCGGGCTAGGCGGCGCGGGGAGCCACCGCCAGGTGGCGCTCGCTGGCGTGCACTAGCTCGCTGCGAACAGGGTGGCGCTCATGCTCGGGAAGCTCCGAGCGGCACAGGTCGCACAGCACCTGACCCGAGTCCATCTCGTGCAGCCGTTCGCCGACCAGCGGAGTGCGCCGGCACGTCGCGCAGCGGGACCTCCCGCTGTCAAGCGACCCGACGCTTTGCCGCAGCAGCATGCCTGCAAGCTCTGGCATGGTGATCCATTCGCGCCGCTCACGCCTATCCCTCTGCGCCGGCTCGGATGTACCACAGAAACAGGAGTAGAAAACGAGGAATCGGCTAACACCTGTTTGTCAGCATCCGCACAAACACCCAGCCCCAGAGGTGACGATGGAAGCCGTCAGCACAGGAACCCTGGCAGGGGCCGGTTCGTTCAGCTGTGCCACCTGCGGATTTGCGGTGGCTCTCCGTGAGCAGGACGAGATCCCCGACTGCCCGAGCTGTGGTGGACGAAGCTTCAAGCGCTGCTCGATGTTCGGTACGACGCTCTCGCACGCCACTCCCCGGCCCGATGAGGTCCACCCGCCATGGCTCGACGAGGTCCGCGACTCGCTGGCCCACCCCGGCGACTACATCGCATACGACGCCGGCGATAGCGCTGCCGTGGTCTTGCTGAAAGACGGCTGGACGCGGGTCGGACGCAGCCTCTCCGCGGACCTCCGCCTCGATGACCCCACCGTATCGCGCCGTCACGCACTGATCTACAGGGACGAGGAGGGCGCCAGGGTGCTCGATGACCGCAGTCTCAACGGCGTCTTTCGAAACGGCGAGCGGGTGGAGGTCGCGGAGCTATGCGACGGAGATACGCTCACCGTGGGCCGGTTCAACCTGCACTTCTTGCGGCGGGAGGGGTCGTGACCCCTCGAGCGCACCCCTCGATCGGGTAGCCTGGCTCCAGAAAGCCGCGAGCGTGCCGGCACTAGCGGATCGTCAAGACCGTCGCCGGGGCTCAAGTCATCGTCCCCCCTTAGGTCAGGTGACGCTGAAACCACTCGCTTGCGAGGCGGTCGACCTGCTGTGCCTGCGGCGTCTGGGGCGCGGGCTCGATTCCGGGCTCGTCGGCCAGGGCGTGGGCCATCCCGGGAACTGTCACGAGCTCGGCGGCGACGCCGCTGCGTGCGTGGGCGTCCCGCAGGCCGGCGGCGGAGTCGCGGAACTCCGGCTCGTCGTCCTCGCCCACTACCAGCAGCAGCGACGGGCGACCGCTGGCGGCTATCTCGCCCGCACGGGTCACGAAGTCGAGCCGCTTGGCCACCTCCAGCGACGGCTCCGACCACGGGTACTCCACGCCGTAGCGCCGGCCCAGGGCCTCGACGGCCGGGCGCAGCTGCACCAGCGGGCTGACCAGCACGGCGGCGCCCGCCTGCGCCGAGCCCTCTGCGAGCACTGAGAGCGCGACGGCGGCGCCGAGCGATCCGCCCAGCAGTCCGAGGGGGCCTGCGCCGAGCCCGAGCCCGGCGCGCAGCTCGGCGAGCGCGGGCCCGAACTCCTCGGCGGCCTGCGCGCTCACCGGCCCCTGGATGTTCATCACGGCGTCCTCGTAGCCGAGGCGCATCATCTCCTCCAGGCCCCCCGCGGGCAGGCGCGAGCCGCTCAACGGCAGCCCGAGATAGATCCGCCAGGCGGCAAGCCCCCGCAGCGGCAGTGTGGCCGCAAAGGCTGCCTCCGTGCGAGGAGAGTCGAGGGGGTGCCACGCCACGACGACCGGTGTGGAGGTCGACGCGCCGCCGCCCGGCGGAAGGGCCAGGAACGGCACGCCGGCGGCGGTTCCGGTGATCGCCTTCGTGTTCTCGTCCCGGATGTCGGCCTGCGCCGAGCGGCTCGAGGTCATGGTGTCCTCTCGGTAAGATTGCTGTACGTTGTCCAGCTTAGCTGAACGCTGTACAGT
>DASZCV010000170.1:0-10952 GCA_035942755.1 Thermoleophilaceae bacterium | reverse complement strand
CCTCAGCGCGAGCCGGCGGGGGTCACGACCGCGGGATCCTCGGGCAGCCTGTCTCGCGCGCGCTCGAAGGCGGCGAGCGCGCGATCCAGATGACGGCGCTCGTGGGTGGCCATGACGCTGGTGCGCAGCAGCGCCGCGCCGGGCTGCACCGCGGGGTAGAGCGCCACGTTGGCGTAGACGCCCTCGTCGTATAGGCCCTTCCAGAAGAGGACCGCCTTCCAGTCGTCGCCCATCAGCACCGGCACGATCGGAGTGAGCAGATCCGATCCGTCCGGCATGCTCGTAGGCTGCGCCACGTCGAAGCCCAGCTCGGCCAGCCCACGCTGCAGGTAGCGGGCGTTCTCGAGCACCCTGGCGATGAGCGCGCGTCCCTCCTCGGAGCGGATGACCCTGAGCGCGCCCAGCGCGGCCCCGACGGCCGCGGGCACGGCGGAGGCCGTGAACATGAACGCCCGTGCCTGCACGCGCAGGAAGTCGATCACCTCGGCGGGGCCGGCGATGAAGCCCCCACAGGATGCGAGCGACTTCGAGAAGGTACCCATCCGCAGGTCGACCTCCCGGGCCACCCCGTAGGCCTCGCACGCGCCGGTGCCCTCCCTGCCGAGCACCCCGACTCCGTGGGCCTCGTCCACCATGAGCCGTGCGCCGCGCTCGTGACAGAGCTCCACGACCTCGGGCAGCGGCGCGAGGTCGCCCTCCATCGAGAACACGCCGTCCACCACCACCAGCACGCCGCCACCGTCGTCTGCCGCCCGGTCGAGCATCTTGGCCAGCTTGTCGAGCCGGTTGTGGCGAAACGGCCGGATGCGAGCACGCGACATCATGACGGCGTCGAGGATCGAGGCGTGGTCGCCCGAGTCGCAGATCACCGTGTCGCCCACCTCGAGCAGCGTGGCTATGCAGCCCACGTTGGCCTGATAGCCGGTGGTGAAGACGAGCGCGTCCTCGGTTCCCATCCAGTCGGCTATCTCCCGTTCGAGCTCGAGGTGCAGCGGCGTGGTGCCGTTCATGAAGCGGGACCCGGTCAGCCCTGTGCCATAGGCCTCGAGTGCGTCCCGGGCGGCTGCCTTCACGGCCGGATGGCTCGTCAGGCCGAGGTAGTTGTTCGAGCCGAGCGTGATGCGCTCGCGCCCCTCCATCGCCACCACCGGCCCGGGTTCGCCCTGGACCTCCCTGAAGTAGGGCAGCAGGTCGTGCTGGCGGGCCGCGCTCAGCTGTTCGAGGCGCTCGTGGGTGCGGGCCTTTTCGAAGAGGTCGGTCTGGATGGGCATTGGACTAGGGTCTTCGCCGTGTCCGTCGAGGTGACACCGGTGGGTGCGCGGGGCGACCTGCGGGAGTTCATCGAACTGCCCTTCCGGCTTCACTCTACCCGGGACAAGTGGATTCCACCGCTTCGCATCGAGCGGCGGATGTTCCTCAACCGCCGCTTCAACGCCTTCTTCGAGGACGGGGAGGCACAGCTCTTCCTGGCCCGTCGGGACGGTCGTGTGGTGGGGCGGATCAGCGCCCAGATCGACCATGCCTTCAACCGCTACCACGGCAACCGCTGGGGGATGTTCGGCTTCCTCGAGTCAGAGGACGACGACGAGGTCCTTCCCGCCCTACTCGACTCTGCCGCCGGCTGGCTGCGCGAGCGGGGCCGGGACCGGATGGTCGGGCCGATGGACTTCACGATCAACGACGAGTCGGGCGTGCTGGTCGAGGGCTTCGACCGTGAGCCCTTCATCAAACAGCCCTGGCACCCGCCCTACTACCAGCGCCTGTGCGAGGCGGCCGGGCTGGAGAAGGCCATGGACCTGTGGATGTGGGAGCTCTACATCGAGGATCGCGAGAGGATCGTGCCGGGCATCGTGGAGATGGCGGAGAGGCTCGAGCCCGAGCACGGGATCCGGATTCGCAAGATGTCACGCCGCCGGTTGCGCAAGGAGCTCGACCTCTTCGGGGAGACCTACAACGAGGCCTGGAAGGACAACTGGGGCTTCGTGCCCTACACGAAGGAGACCCTCGACCACTACGCCCTGGAGCTGCAGCTGGTTTTCGACAGGCACTGGTTCATGGTGGCCGAGCGAATCGACACGGGTGAGAGCGTGGGCGTGGCGATCACCGTGCCCGACATCAACCAGGTTCTGAAGCGGATGAACGGGCGGCTGCTGCCCCTCGGCTGGTGGCACTTCCTGCGCCGGGGGAAGATCGTGGATCGCGTCCGGGTCGGCTTCCTCGGCGTGAAGCGCGAGTACCAGCACACGGGAGTCGCGGCGGCCTTCTACATCGAGCACTTCGACATGGCCGCGATCCGGCCCCAGAAGTGGGGCGAGATGGGCTGGATCCTCGAGACCAACGACGCCATGAACCGCGGCATGGAGGGCATGGGCGGTCGCCTCGTGAAGAAGTACCGGGTATACGAGCGCATCCTCGCTCCCTGACGCCATGCCGTCCTGGGTAGGGGTAGACTCGCCGGTCAGGTGTCCGAGCATGCAGACAGGCGGCCGGAACCAAGTGAGCCGACCGAGGTGGACGCCGAGATCGTGCACGAGGCTCGGCCGCTGCCTGCCACCGTGGACGCACGGTCGGCGCAGCTCGGGAACGTGCCGCCCGCCGGCCTGCCCGCCACCGTGGCCGCGGCCACGGGTGGCTTCGTGCTCGGCGTGGCGGCCTTCATGCTCATGAAGCTGCTGAGGCGCCCGGCGGCGGCGCGCTCGCTCACGCGCAGGCGCCGCAAGCTGCTCGCCGGGCGCCGTGGGACGGACGTGGTCGAAACGCGCTCGTTCCTTATCGACGTGCACGTGCTCAAGCGCTGAGCGCCCGCGTGCCGGCTGCGAGCGCCACGAGCGTGGAGGTCGACGTGGTGCCGGTCGGCCCCTTCCGCATGCCGGGCTGCGGGCGCGACCGGGTGATGCGCCGCCGCGAGGCCGCGCTCGAGCGGCTCCTCCACGTGGCTGACGAGCCGGCGGTGGTGCGGGCATGGCCGGCCGCGGGCTGCGTGCGCATCCGCTCGGAGGGCCGCTCGAGGGAGGCCGCCGAGGCGGCGCTCGGGCGCATGCGCTTCTGCCTCGGAGTCGACCACGACCTGACCCCCTTCGTGCAGACGTTCAAGCGCGACCCGCTGCTTGGGCCGCTCATCCGGCGCCGGCCGTGGCTGCGCCCTCGCCGCCGCCCCGCTCCGTTCGAGGCGCTCGCATGGGCGATCTGCGAGCAGCTGATCGACGGAGAGCGCGCCGCGGCGATCGAGCGCCGCCTCGTGTACCGCCACGGCCGCCGCAGCAGCTGCGGCGCACTGCGAGACGTTCCATCGGCAGGGCAGATCGCGCGGCTGGCCCCCGCAGAGGCCGAGGCCTGCGGCCTCTCGCCACGCCGGGCCATCACGATGGTGAGGGCGGCCCGGGAGGTGGCGAGCGGGAGGGCCGACCTCGCGAGCCACGAGCCCGCCTGGCGGCGGTTGCGCACGATCCCGGGAGTGGGCCCGTGGACGGTGGAGTGCCTTGCGCTGCACGGCCAGGGCCGCGACGACCAGCTTCCCGCGGGAGATCTTGCCTACCTGAAGCTCGTGGGCCGGCTCGCGCGCCTCGGCCGGCGCGCGACCGAGGAGGAGGTCCGGTCCTTCTTCGAGCCATACGCGCCCTTTGCCGGGCTGGCGGGCACGCACCTGGCCCTGGCGGCGGTGGGCGGCGCGTTCAGGGCCCTGTAAGGGGCGCCGCCTACGATACGAGCATGGACAAGACCGAAGATCAGTGGCGCAGCGAGCTACCGCCCGAGCGATACAAGATCCTGCGCGAGAAGGGCACCGAGCCTCCCTTCACCGGCGCGTATACGCACTCGAAGGAGAGCGGCATGTACCGCTGCGGCGCATGCGGCGCCGACCTCTTCCGCTCGGATGCCAAGTTCGACTCCGGCACCGGGTGGCCCAGCTTCACCGAGCCGGCGGTGGCCCAGAACGTGACCCTCGAGCCAGACAACAGCCTCTTCATGCGGCGCACCGAGGTCAAGTGCGCCCGGTGCGACTCGCACCTGGGCCATGTCTTCGACGACGGCCCCGGCCCTACCGGACAGCGCTACTGCATCAACTCGCTGGCGCTCGACCTGGAGCCCGGCTCCGAGTAGCTCAGCTAGTCGCGAGGGCTCCCCGGCGCGCCGAGCCCGAACCCGCCTAGCAGCTCGCTCAGGGGCCGCGGGTTCGAGGGAGCGCGGATGACCCGATCGGTGCCGACCTTGCGCAGCACGTAGGTCAGCGTGAACTTGCCCTTCACGTCCTTGGCGTTTCCCTCGCGCGGCACGTCGAACCGGACGTCTGTCACGAAACGGCGCAGGACGTCGTTCTCGTCAACGGACAGCTCCACGTCGGCGTCCTCGATCGCGTCCTCGATCTCCTTGAGATCCGCATTCGTCGGTTCCGGCACAGCGGCCGATCCCTGCCCTTGCCGCTCGAGTTGCCTGCGGACGGCCGGTGACTTGAACAGGTCGGCCACGTCCCGCACGACCTTGCGCACGTTCACCGATCCCGTGACCTCCCTGGTGTCGTCGCCGCCGATCGGCTCCCCGTTCTCGACCTTTGGGTCCTCGAGCCACGATGCCGGGTCCATGCCGAGCTTGCCCGGGCTCGTGGGGCGGTTCGGCTGCGCCTTGGTGACCTCCCGCGCCAGGCGCGCGAAGGTCTTCTCGCCCACCTCGTAGGCCTGGCCCTGGAGCTCGACGAACGCGTTGTCGCGCGTGGCCACGAGCCCGCCCGAGAGCTTCTGTCCGGCGCCATCGAAGGCGATGTCCCAGTCGAGTACCGGCAGCTTCTTCTTCCCGTTCGACTTGAACGGCCCCTTCACCGTCACCTCGAGGGGCTCCTCGAGGGACTTCACGCCCTCCACGTCGGCCTTCACCTTGAGCTCGAGCTCACCGCTTTCCACGTCCTTCGCGAAGGTGTCCTCGAGCAGGGCCCTGGCCTCGCGCGCGTTTCCGTCGTGGCCGTCGTCGCCGTCCGAGCCGCCGCAACCCGCGCTCGTGAGCGCGAGGGCGAGGACGGCGAGCAGCGCGGCGGCCAGTGCACGAGGGCGGAGGTATTCGCTCATAGCCCGGAGCCTGGCAGAAAATCGTTGGTGAAGGCACCAGACGCGTCCGGGAGCTTGCGCACGATCTCGTTCTGGCGCGCCCATCGGGTGAACTCCTGCCACTCGCGGGGATCCTGGTATCCGAAGGGCTTGCCCTTCTCCGGCAGGAACAGGGGAAGCGTGACCTTCACGACCTCCCGCTGCAGGCGCGGGTCGAGGTCGCGGTTTGCCTCGAGCAGCCCCTGGATCCCCTTGTCCGGGCTTGCCCTCAGGTCCTTCGTACCGCGCGCCAGCGCCCCGATGAACGCTCGGATCTTGTCCCCGTCGCGATCGAGGGCATCCTCGTTTGCCACGAGCACCAACTCGTCATAGGTAGGCACCCCGGCGTCGTTCACCCTGATGATGCGGGGCTTGCGGCCCTTCTGCCGCAGCTCGGTGCCCTCGTAGTTCCAGAACGCCCCGAGCACGGCGTCCACCTTCCCGGTGAGCAGGGCAGGAGTCAGGTTGAACCCCACGTTGCGCTCCTTGACCTGAGCCGGATCGACGCCCGCGTCCTTGAGGATCGTGCGCAGGTAGGCGGACTGGTAGTCGATCCCGGCGGTGCCGACCGTCTTGCCCGCGAGGTCCTTCGGTGAGCGGATCCGGGCGCCGGGCAGGGAGACGATCGAGGTCAGAGGCTCTCGCACTAGCGCCGCCACCGCCACCACCTTCAGCCCCTTGTCGCGCGCGCGGAGCACCTCCGGCTCGTAGGAGACCGCCAGGTCCACGCGCCCGGCCACGACCTGCTTGATGGGCGCGGCCGGGTCGGCGGGCTGGCGGATGGCCACCTCGAGTCCGGCGTCCCTGAAGTGCCCGCCCGCCTGCGCCGCGTAGATGCCCGCGTGGTCCGCGTTCGGGAAGTAGTCGAGCAGCAGGCTCATCTCCCGCGTCTCGCCGGCGGTGATGGTGTCCTTCTTCTCGCCGCAGCCCGCCGCGAGCACGGCCATGGCCAGCAGGAGCGCAGGGATCAGCAGGCACTGCGTTCGCTTCATGCGGTCCTCTCGGTTCGGTTCCAGGGACAGGTGAGGCGCTCGAGCAGGGTCACGAGGGTGAAAAGCGCCACGGCCATCAAGGTCAGCAGCACGACTCCGGCGTAGACCCGCGGGGTCTGGAGCTGGTTGTTGCCGAGCAGGACGAGGCGCCCGAGCCCCTCGTCGGCACCGGCCCACTCTCCGAAGACCGCGCCGATGACCGACACCGTGGCGGCCACCCGCAGGCCGCTGAAGAAGGACGGCAGGGCGGCCGGGACCTCCACGCTGCGCAAAGTTCTCACCCGCGAGGCGCCGAAGGAGCGCATCAGCTTCAGGTGGTCCTGCTCGACCGAGCGCAGGCCGTCGAGCACGTTCACTGTGATCGGGAAGAAGCAGATGAGCGCGACGATGGCCAGCTTCGGTCCCATCCCGTAGTCGAACGCGAGCACGAAGATCGGCGCCAGCACCACGATCGGAACGGCCTGCGATGCCACGAGCAGCGGGTAGGTCGCATCACGGAGGGTGCGACTCAGGTGCATGGCCACCGCGAAGCTCACGCCGGCCACGATCGAGATCGCAAGCCCCAGCAGCACCTCCACGAGCGTGACGCGGGCGTTGTCGAGCAGCAGGTCCCGGTCGTCGCCGAAGGCGCCCCAGACCTCCGCCGGGGAGGCCAACGTGAGGTCGTCCACGGAGGGGAGCGATGCCAGCCAGGCCCAGGCGCCCAGGAACAGGAGGAGCAGCGCCGATGCCGGCAGCCACCGTCTCACGACCCGAGTACCTCGAGCGCGCGCTCGCGCAGCCGGGCCAGCGCCGGGTCGGTCACCGCGGCGCGACGGTCCCGCGGGCGGGGCATCGGCACCTCGAGCTCCTGCACCACCCGGCCCGGGCGGGCGGAGAGCACGGCCACGCGATCGGACAGGAAGAGCGCCTCCTCCACGTCGTGGGTCACCAGCAGGACGGTGCGCGGCTCGGTGGCCAGGGCGTCGGCCAGCCACGCCTGCATCGATGCCCGGGTGATGGAATCGAGCGAGGCAAACGGCTCGTCGAGCAGCAGCACCGGACGTCCCGGCAGCAGGGTGCGCATGAAGGCCACCCGCTGTCGCATCCCACCCGAGAGCTGGGCCGGCCGGGCCGCCTCGAATCCCCCCAAGCCGAAGCGCTCGAGCAGCGGCGCCGCGCGCGAGCGGGCCTCCCCGCGCGGCACCCCCTGGCACTCGAGCGCCAGCGCGGCGTTGCCGAGCGCGTCGCGCCAGGGCAGCAACAGGTCGCGCTGGGGCATGAACGCGCACAGCTCGCGGCGGGCCTTTGCAGGGCTCCTCCCGGCCACCTCGACGCTCCCGCCGTCCGGCTCCTGCAGGCCGGCCACGAGCTCGAGGAGCGTCGACTTTCCGCAGCCCGACGGGCCCACCACGCCGAGTACCTCGTTTGCGCCAACGTGGAGATCCACGCCGGCGAGCGCGACCAGCGGCTCGCGGTGGGTCCCGCGAAAGGCGCGTCTCACGCCCCTGACCGCGACGCTCGTCTCCCCCTCGGAGGACGGCTCCACAGCGGGCGCCACCACCTTCGTCTGCATACGCTCCCTCCGCGGGCATTACCCCACAGGTTCGAAGGGTCAGCGCCGTGCGAATCGGAATCGCGGGCGCTATCTCAGCCCGCCTTCCCGCGAGCCCCCCCGGTTATCTTGCCCGCCGGAGTGTAATCGACCGGTGGATCCCGCCCCCGGAGCCCCCGGGGCTCTTGCCCTACGGCCTCCCGTGACGGTCCCGCGCTTGCGCTCTGCGGCGGACCTGCCACCACTGCCCCTCGGTGGCCCGGGTCGCCCTAATCCACCTAGTCCTCGCCGGCGGGCTCGGGCGCCCGGCCGCTCGCCGCCCACGGGGCCGGCTGCGACTCGGCTCATGTCTGTGTCGTCAGGGCATTCACGAAGGCCTCGAGGTGCTTCGTGGTCCAGCACTCGAACACCCCGGTGCAGTACGGCTCGTATGCCGCCATCACGGAGTCGCCGTAGTTCCAGTAGAGCCGGGGCTCGGGGTTCATCCAGAACGTGCGCCCGGCCCGTTCGGTCACCTGGGAGAAGATCCTGGCGTGCGGCTCCCGCCCGTTGGTCCTGGCGTCCCCGAGTACGATCACAGTTGAGCGGGGATCGAGGTCGTCCACCACGCCGTCGAGGAACTCGACCCACACACGGCCGTAGTCGGTGTAGCCCGAGACATCCGCCACGCCGGCGTCCCCGGCGATCGCGCGCGACACCGCGGCGAAGGAGCGCTCTCGCTCGAACACCTCGCTGACCTCGGAGATCCGCTCTACGAACACGAAGGAGCGCAGCTTGCGAAACGAGTCGTGCAGCGCGTGCAGGACCGCGAGGAAGAAGACGCTGGCGCTCGTGACGCTCGTGGACACGTCGCACAGCACGTAGAGCTCCGGCCGCCGCGGGCGCCTGGGGCGATAGCGCAGGTCCAGAGGGACGCCGCCCGTCTCAAGGGAATGGCGCATCGTCCGGCGCACGTCCACAACCGACGAGCGGCCGCGCCCCCGATGCTCGCGGCCGTGCGTGGCCAGGCGCCGGCGTAATTGGGCGACGACCCGGTGCACTGCAGCCAGGTCCTGGGCGGGGCCGGTGGGCAACGCACGGTCCAGGTCGCGCAAGGGCCGGGCAGGCGGAAGCGACTCGGTGCGCTCGATCAGGTCGCGCTCGAGCTCACGGCGGACATGGCCCTCGAACTCGCGCAGTCGCTCGCGGGGGACGCTCTCGGGATCGGTGGGCTCGGCTCTCCGGCCCTCACCCTTCAGCCCGAGGGTGCGGCGGATCCGCTGCACGTCCACGCCGATCACTCCCGAGCCCTCACCCTGGCGGCCGAAAGCGGCGATGGCCAGGCGCGCCAGGTCGCGCAGCTCCCCTTCCGAGCCGTCCCGCAGCGCATCGCGGATCCGGTCGCGGAGCTCATCGAGGTCGATTCGCTCTACGCCCTCCTGCCTGCCGCCCTCCTTCAGCCTGCGCCCGACCGCCTCGCGTTCCACCGCGCGGAAGAAGAAGCGGTCGAACACCAGCTCGAGCACGCGACGGTCCTCCTGCGACTTGGCGAGGGTGGCGGCGAGCGTCTCCCGGAACCCTGCGTGGTCGGCCCAGCTCACCGCCCGCAGTGCCTCGAAGGCGTCGAGCAGCTCCGAGGTGCCCACCGCCATGCCCTCCCGCCGCAGCTCGTCGGCGAGCTCCAGGAGCCTCGGCGCCATGCCGGTCGGCCGGGGGGTCTTGCCCTGGGGGTCGGGGGTCACCCATCAGAGCGTAGAGCTGGGGCGCGGTCGGGCTGGCAGCCGCGCCGATGGCACCGGCCAGGCGAGCCGGGTCGCGGGTGACCTGTCGCCACGTGCAGCGGACCCCGTCGATCCGCCGGTTACGGCGGGGTTCCTGCGTTGCGACGTCGCTCTGACTCTGTTACGACAGCGCTCACCGGACACCCCTCAGCCCGCCGGCCGGCTACCGATCAGCCCGTCCGTGAGCTTCACCCCGACCCGCTCGGCCACCACGTCGAGGTCGGTGCGGTGCTTCACGACGATGCTCATGGTCCGCCGGAGCACCTCCTCGTCCACGTCCTCCGCTCCGAGGAGCAGGAGCGCCCGCGCCCAGTCGATCGACTCGGCTATCGACGGCGGCTTCTTCAGGTCGAGGTCGCGCACCATCTGCACGACCTCGACGAGCTTGCGCGCCACATCAGCGTCCAGGTCGGGGGCGTGCAGGTGAACGATCTCGAGCTCCCGCTCGAGGTCGGGATAGTCGAGCCAGAGGTAGAGGCAGCGTCGCTTGAGGGCCTCCGTCAGCTCGCGGGAGTCGTTCGAGGTGAGCAGCACCAGCGGCTGGGAGCGGGCCCGCACGACTCCCAGCTCGGGGATCGAGATCTGGAAGTCCGAGAGCACCTCGAGCAGCATCGCCTCGAATTCCTGGTCGGTCTTGTCGATCTCGTCGATCAGCAGGACCACCGGCTGCTTCTCGGAGATCGCCGTCAGCAACGGGCGCGCCAGCAGGAACTCCTCGCCGAATATGTCGTCCTTCACCTCCTGCCATCCCGCGTCCGAGGCCTCCACCTGGATCCGCAGGAGCTGCTTGCGGTAGTTCCACTCGTAGAGCGCCTTGGCCTCGTCGAGGCCCTCGTAGCACTGCAGCCGGATCAGGGGGCGCCCGGTGGCCCTCGACAGTGCCTTTGCGAGCTCTGTCTTGCCCACCCCCGCGGGCCCCTCGACCAGGACCGGCTTGCCCAGTCGCTGCGCGAGGTAGCAGACCAGGGCCGTCGAGTCGCCTGCGAGGTAGCCGGCGCCGGCGAGCGCGGCCTGCGTCTCCTCGATCGATCCGAAGTCCCCGCTCACCGGGGAAAGGATACTTTCGGCCCTGTGGGAGCCCTGCTTGCCCAGATCGACCTCCCCAGTCTCGGCCGGGAGGGACCCGACGACCTGCGCCAGCTCCTGCGGGCCTTCTACGTGCTTTTCGGGCTCGGCTTCCTCGTGGCCGTGCTCGGGCACATCACGCAGTCGCGGGCACTCCAGGCGGCCGGAATAGCGATGGTGATGTTCGGCACCGTCGCATTCATGGTGGCCGTGGGCTCGAGCGGCTAGCTCCGCTTACGGGCAGGCCAGCGCGCTCACAGGCGGAGGCGCATGAGCAGATCGCGTCCGCCGGGTGCCTTCGAGCTCGCATTGAAGCCGAACCGCTCGTAGAGCGCCAGAGCCGCGGTGTTCGCCTCGTTCACGTCGAGCTCCACGCGAGCGCATCCGCGTTCCCGTGCGCGCTCGAGCGCCGCCTCCACGAGGCTGGAGCCAAGGCCCACGGAGCGCACGCCCTCGCGCACGAAGAGATCCTCGATCCAGCAGTCCATAGCGGCGTGCCAGACGCCGAAGCGAAAGCGCAGCTGACACA
>DASZCV010000169.1:0-5171 GCA_035942755.1 Thermoleophilaceae bacterium | reverse complement strand
GCGTTGCCGTTCGGCGGGAGTGCCTCGGTCATCGGCACAGACGAGGTAGGTCGAGGCCACATGCTGCCACGCGGCTGACTGCACCGGCTGCTCGAGAACCGCGAGGCTCTGCCGCGCCGTCTTGTCGGTGGCCTGTCGCTGGATTTCCGAATCGCAGTCCTGCAGAAACGTCTCGGCCAGGGCGTCCGGCCGGACGGTGAACGTGCCGCCCTCGGGATTGATGTCGAGAAACGGGGCGGGCTCCTCGCCGCCGAACGACGAGAGGCTCTGCCCGACTTCGGGCAGCTGGCACCTTCAGGCGCTCCTCCCACACTGCAGCGCGCCGGTTGCTGATGGAGTGAGCAGCCACGGAGAAGAAGAAAGCGAACTGCCGCACCCGGTGCCAGACGACGGACGAGCGCTTCGGCCAAGCCACGAGCGCGCCCTTAGAGCCCCGCCGCTCCGGTCCGTTATCCTACCCCTCAGGTAGGATTACCCTTTCCGACACCGGTCCGGAGGCCGAGCCAGACGATGATGTTCTCGACCAAAGCCGAGTACGGGGTGCGTGTGATGGCCCACCTTGCCCGGCGCGAGGTGGACGGCGCACACGGCGCGTCGCCGATCGCCCTCGGGACGATCGCCGAGGCGGAGGGTCTGCCACTGGCCTACCTGGAGCACCTCGTGGCGCGCCTGCGCCGCGCGGCGCTGGTGGAGAGCCGGCGCGGCGCCCACGGCGGCTACTCGCTGGCGCGCCCCGCCGAGAGGATCACCATGGCCGAGGTGGTCGAGGCCCTCGAGGGGGAGATCGCGCCGATCGAGTGCATCACCTCCAACGCCGAGGGCACCCTGGTCTGCGTGCGCGACGGTCAACCCGGCCACGACCCCTGCCCCACCAAGCTGCTGTGGACGCGGGTCCAGGGCTCCATCGTCCGGACGCTCACGGAGATGACCCTGGCCGATCTGGTCGAGCCGGCCGCCAGGGCAAGGAGAAGGACTTCGGCCGCGGCGCTGCGTTCCGCGGGCACACCTCAAACGAACTCGGAGACAGCAACCGCATGACCCTCGAAATCCAGAACCTGCACGTCCGCATCGAGGAGCGCGAGATCCTCCACGGCGTCAACCTCAAGGTAGAAAAGGACCAGACGCACGCACTCATGGGGCCCAACGGGTCGGGAAAGTCCACGCTCGCCAACACGATCATGGGCAATCCCAACTACGAGGTCACCGAAGGCAAGATCCTCTTCAACGGCGAGGATCTCACCGAGGCCGATCCCGACGAGCGCGCCCGCGCCGGCCTCTTCCTGGCCTTCCAGTACCCCGCCACGATCCCGGGCGTCTCGGTGGCCAACTTCCTGCGCCTGGCGGTGAACGCCCGTCGGGAGGAGCCGATCAAGGTGAAGGAGTTCGGCAAGGTTCTGCGCGAGAACATGGACCTGCTGCGGATCGACAAGGCGTTCTCCAGCCGGTACCTGAACGAGGGCTTCTCGGGAGGCGAGAAGAAGCGCGCCGAGATCCTGCAGCTGGCGATGCTGAAGCCCGAGGTGGCGGTGCTCGACGAGACCGACTCAGGGCTTGACGTCGATGCCCTCCGGATCGTCGCCGACGGCGTGAACGCGCTGCGCGGCCCGACGATGGGCGTGCTGATCATCACCCACTACACCCGCATCCTCAACTACGTGAGGCCCGACTTCGTGCACATCATGCTCGACGGCCGGATCGTGCGCGAGGGCACGGCCGAGCTGGCGGACGAGCTCGAGGAGAAGGGCTACGACTTCATCCGCGCGGAGGTGGAGGCATCCAATGCCCGCTAGCGCCGCCACCACCTGGCTCGACGAGCGGCGCGAGCAGGCGGTCGCCGCCTATGAGCGCGAGGAGGTGCCAACCTGGCGCCGCTCCGGGTTCTGGACGACCTCGCTGCGAAAGCTCGACCTCGACGCGCTCGAGCCGCGCCGGTACGAGCCGCTGGATCAGCTTCCGCCCGTGGTCGCAGACGCGCTGGGCGAGGACGACCTAGGAGCCCTCGTGGTGCAGCGCGGAGCGAGCACCGTCCACGCCCACGTGGATCCCGACCTCGCCCGGCAGGGCGTGATCGTCACCTCGCTCGAGCTGGCCGTGGAGGAGTACCCCGAGCTCGTGCAGGAGTGGTACATGCGCAGGCTCTCCCACGAGGAGGGAAAGTTCCCGGCCGCCGCGGCGGCCTTCTGGACCGGGGGAGTGTTCATCCACGTGCCCAGGAACGTCAAGCTCGACAAGCCGATCCAGAGCGTCTACCTCATCGACGAGCCCGGGACAGCGCAGTACGCGCACACCCTGGCGGTGGTGGGGGAGACCAGCGAGTGCTCGATCCGGGAGTACTGCCTGGGCGCGCCCATCGAGGGCCAGGCCCTCCATGCCGGCGCGTTCGAGCTCTACGCCCAGGCGGGCGCCAACGTGCAGCTGGCCCACTTCCACGACTGGGGTCCCGGCCAGATCCACGACATCTCCACCAAGCGGGTGGAGATCGGCCGCGACGCCCACGTGGGCTGGGTGCCCGTGCACCTCGGCGGGAGGCTGATCAAGCAGACGCTCGACATCATCACCGCCGAGCAGGGCTCGGACATGCGTCACACCGGCCTCTACTTCACCGAGCGCGACGAGCACCTGGACCTGTTCACCAGCGACAAGCACGAGCGCGGCCACACCACCGGCGACACCGTGTGGAAGGGCGCGCTCACGGGCAACTCACGCGCGTCCTACGAGGGGTTGATCCACATCGTCAAGGACGCACAGGAGACCCACACCTATCTGCAGACGCACCAGATGCTGCTCTCCCAGGACGCGAAGGGAGACGCGATCCCGTCGCTCATCGTGCAGACCGACAACGTGTCCGCCTCCCACGGCGGCACCGTCGGCGAGCTCGACGAGGAGCAGATCTTCTACATGACCTCGCGCGGCCTCCCCCGCTCCGAGGCCGTTCGCATTCTCGTGGAGGGCTATTTCGAGGAGGTGGTCCAGCGGCTGAACGACGAGGGCCTGCAGGGCCTCGTGCGGAGGCGGATCGCCGAGAAGCTGCTGGCCGCCGAGGACCAGGTCAACCGGTTCATCGGCGAGCGCGTCGCCCACCGCCCGACGCCCGGAGCGGTCGAGGAGGACCGGGAGGAGGAAGGGGCCGCCGCGTAATGGCACCGGTAACCGCCCAGCTCGACGTGCGCGCCGACTTCCCGCTGCTGGGACGTGGCCTTGCCTACCTCGACTCGGCCGCCACCTCCCAAAAGCCGGAGCAGGTGATCGGTGCGATCGACTCCTACTACCGCCGCTCCAACGCCAACATCCACCGTGGGGTCTATGCGCTCGCCCAGGAGGCAACGGACCTGTTCGAGGGCGCCCGCGAGCGGATCGCCGCCTTCGTGGGAAGCGAGCCGGCCACCACCATCTTCACGCGCAACGCCACCGAGGCGATCAACCTGGTGGCCTACGCCTGGGGCGCGGGGCACCTCGAGGCCGGTGACGAGGTGCTTCTCACCCACATGGAGCACCACTCGAACATCGTGCCGTGGCAGCTGCTCTGCCAGCGCCAGGGCGCGACGCTGCGCTACCTACACGTCTCCGAGGACGGCCGGCTCTCGCTCGACGAGCTGGACGAGGTGTTGGCGGGCGGCCGGGTGAAGATGGTGGCCACGGCTCACGTCTCCAACGTGCTCGGCACGATCAACCCCGTTGCGGAGATCGCCGCCCGGGCGCGCGCCGCCGGCGCCACCTCGCTGATCGACGGCTCGCAGGCCGTCCCGCAGATGCCGAGCAACGTGGCTGAGATCGGCGCAGACTTCTACGTCTGGACGGGTCACAAGGCACTCGGCCCCACCGGCATCGGCGTGCTGCACGGGCGCCGGGAGCTGCTCGAGTCGATGCCGCCCTTCCTCGGCGGAGGGGACATGATCGCCACCGTGGGGTTCGACTCCTCCACCTGGAACGAGCTGCCCTGGAAGTTCGAGGCCGGGACATCCCCGATCGCCGAGGGGGTCGGGCTGGGCGTCGCGATCGACTACCTCGCCGCCATCGGGATGGATGCGGTCCGGGCGCACGAGCGCGACCTCACCGGGTACGCGCTCGAGCGGCTCGCGGAGATAGACATCCTGCGCCACTTTGGCCCGACGGACCTGGACCACCGCGGCGGCGTCGTGTCATTCGAGGTGGAGGGCATCCACCCGCACGACATCGCCGAGCTGTGCGACCGCGAGGGAGTCTGCATCAGAGCCGGGCACCACTGCGCGCAGCCGCTCATGCGCGAGATGGGCGTACCGGCCACCGCACGGGCGAGCTTCCACGTCTACAACTCGCGCGAGGACGTGGACCGGCTCGTGGACGCGCTCGAGAAGGCCCGCAAGGTGTTCGAGCTCTAGGGGACCACGAGCCGTGGACGACTTCTACCGCGACTACATCCTCGACCACTACAAGAACCCGCGGAACTTCGGGACGCTCGAGCCCCACGACCTCGAGCACCACGACGTCAACCCCCTGTGCGGCGACGAGCTCGGCGTGCACCTGATCGTGGACGAGCAGGGAACGATCACCGGCCTGCGTTTCCACGGCCAGGGCTGCGCGATCTCGCAGGCATCCGCGTCGATCGCCTCCGAGGAACTGATCGGGATGAACGCCGACGCCGCCGCGGCGCTCGGCGCCGACTGGATGATCGACCTGCTGGGGATCGACATCTCCCCCACGCGCCGCAAGTGCGCGCTGCTGAGCCTCAAGGTCATGCGCGGCGCCACCACAGGAGACGCCTCCTGGCCTGAGTAGCTCGGCTGCTACTCGCGGACGAGCCGTTCCCGACCGCGCTGGATCGCCGCGGTGAACCGCTCGAGGTTGCCCTCGAGGCTTCCGAGAATGCCGTCCGCGTAGTCCTCCGCGGCCAGCCGGATGTGACGTTCCCGGGTGCGGGCCTCCTCGAGGATCCTCTCCGCCCGCCGCTCTGCCTGCTTGGCGATCTCCTCGCTGTCGGTCAGCCGGGCCCGTTCCTCGTGGGCCGCCTCGAGGATCCGCTCGCACTCGCGCTTTGCCTCCGCGAGCATCTCGTTGCGCTCCTTGGCGATCCAGCGCGCCTGCTTGATCTCCTCGGGGATCGTGGCGCGCATCTGGTCGAGGATCGCGTAGGTCTCCTCCTTGTCCACCTTGACGTAGCTGCTCCGGATGCCCGACTTGGCGCCGTTCACCGT